>NZ_BAAFRU010000004.1:0-218056 GCF_045862015.1 Levilactobacillus muriae | reverse complement strand
TACAACGGCCAAAATTTTGAGCGAACGCATCGAGGTTTCAAGCAAATTCAAGATACGTTAGAATCCATGTATTAGAAGCTAGCTAATGGGAGAGGACTTCCATTTACACAAAAAATTTGACACTCCCCTCTCCAAGTTTTTTAAACTACCCAATTGAAGGCGCTTTTATTAGTTTATATGAGCGACAATACAATCCCCTGTAAATTTAGTAACAGCTAGCTTAAAGTTTCGTGTGATAATCGACCATTTTCTCATCGGATTAACTGACCCCAGACTGATGACATGCTTATCGCAGGCCCATAATGGTTGTCCCTCACCCCAATTTAACACCGCTAGTAAGTCCGCCGTATTATCCGCAGTTGTTTTCGCAAAAGTTTTGCCTGTAGCTGGGAAAGAGCCGCCTTAAATAATACAGACAGCTATCGCTCACATCGTCACCCTTCTTCCGCACGACTCTCTCCATGACCAACTTGAGTATTGTTCAGCGATCTACATCGCTTATTAACTTGAATATAAAAAAAGCTCTCACCGAATGAGAACTTCCTTTTGCTTCTACAGAAATCACATGTGATACTGATCTCTCGATTATTATAGTTTTGACGTCAATTCAACATCAGGATACTTGTCCTTGAACCAGCGTTCTGCAAAATGATTCTCAAACAGAAACAGCGGATCACCGTGACTGTCCTTGACCAACAGATTCCGGGATGATGACATTCGTTCATCAAGTTGATCGGGATCAATCCACCGGGCAGTCTTCTTACCCATTGGTTCCATGATAACTTCCGAATTGTATTCGTTTTGCATCCGGAACTGGAAGACTTCAAACTGCAGTTGCCCCACGGCACCCAGAATGTAATCACCAGTCGAGTAAGATGTGTAAAGTTGCACGGCCCCCTCTTGTACCAGTTGATTGATTCCCTTGTGGAAGGACTTCTGCTTCATGACGTTTTTGGCAGCGACTCGGACGAAAAGTTCTGGCGTAAACTGTGGTAACTTCTCAAACTTTACGGCCTGCTTTCCGGTATAAATGGTATCCCCAATCTGGAAATTCCCAGTATCATAAAGTCCAATAATATCCCCGGCCACAGCCTTTTCGACGTTCTCCCGCGTATCGGCCATGAACTCCGTCACATTAGACAGTCGCAGCTTCTTGCCCGTTCGTTCCTGTGTGACGTCCATACCACGGTCGAACTCACCGGAGCAGACCCGCACAAAAGCGATCCGGTCCCGGTGCTTCGGGTTCATGTTGGCCTGAATCTTGAAGACAAACCCCGAAAATTCAGGATCGGTCGGCTTGATGTCGTTATCCTCTTGGGTATGGTGCGTGGCAGGTTCTGGAGCGTATTCCAGATACGTTTCCAGGAATGTTTTGACCCCAAAGTTGGCCAAAGCTGAGCCGAAGAAGACTGGGGTCTGATCCCCACTAGCAATCTTCGCCTGATCAAATTGATTGCCAGCCTCGCCGATCAGCGTCATGTTGTCACGAGCATCCTGGTACCAGCCGTCTTCTTCCAAGTCATTGTGTTCTGTCAATTCACCATCGTCGTCCAATGGCAGATAAGGTTGACTCGCATCCTTTGGCCGGAACAACTCGACCCGTTGGTGATAACGATCGTACAGCCCCTTCAATTCCTTACCCATCCCAATTGGCCAGTTCATAGGATACCCTTCGATCCCCAGCACGTCTTCCAATTCAGCGATCAGGTCCATCGGATCCCGACCGTCTCGGTCAAGTTTGTTCATAAAAGTAAAGATCGGGATGCCCCGCATCTTACAGATTTGGAACAGTTTCTTGGTCTGAGGTTCAATCCCCTTGGCAGAGTCGATCACCATGACCGCGGAGTCGACAGCCATCAGCGTTCGGTAAGTATCTTCAGAGAAGTCCTCATGCCCTGGGGTATCCAGAATGTTGATCCGCTTACCCTGATAGTCGAACTGCATCACGGAACTTGTTACGGAAATTCCCCGCTTTTGTTCAATTTCCATCCAGTCAGACTTGGCAAAGTTCCCACTCTTCTTAGCCTTGACCGTTCCGGCTTCACGCACAACGCCCCCGAACAGCAAGAGTTGTTCGGTAATCGTCGTCTTCCCGGCATCAGGGTGAGAGATGATGGCAAACGTTCGGCGCTTGTCCACCGCAGATGCTAATTTAATTTCACTCATATTGTTTAGTCCTCACAAAATTTCTTATTTTAAATAGTCGTTATTTTTTGATTACACAGCTCTTGATTTTAACACATTTAGCGTTACAATTCACGGTCCAGGCCCATTTTGCCCCGCACCCCCGTTATTTCGTGGTATCATAAAAGAATGAACGCATCGAGAAACGGGTGAAAATATGTCGGCGAGTACCGAAGCCATCATCATCGAAATAGTTTTTAGCCTGGGGGCCTTGATTGCGGTAGGCGGGCTACTTGGGCTATTCATTGCCAGACACCGTCGGCGCGGACTGCGACCGGCCATGACCGTTATTTTTAGCGGTGCCGGCCTGGTCATCATCGCTTTACTGCTCAACGTCTTGCTATTCAAGACTTATGATCACGTCCGGGTTAAAAAGGACCAGTATTACGAGATCGTCAGTCTGACGGCCAACATGAATACCTCACTGGCCAGCAGCCACGCTGCAAATCAGCCAGTCACGCCCCGTGACAAGAAGGCCAGCAAGAACGTAACCTATCTCGTCAAGCACACCGGTCAGGGGACAACTTCCTTGCGGCTAGCCAAGAGTGCCCAGGCCCAACTGACCACGCAGAAGCGGCCGGATCTGACTCTTGTCAAACGCAATTACCGTTTGATCTTGGATCACTACTTTCAAGGGACGGTGCAGCCAAGCCACACAGCTACCCAGCTAAGCAACCACGCGTATCATCAGGCCACAAGATTTCACGAATAACCAATCTGCATCCGTCGTTACGGCATCCAATCCTATTTTGACAGAAAAGCGAAGCCCGACTGGCTTCGCTTTTCTTATCTGCAAATTTAAGGTCAAATGACGGCGACGACGTTACCCGTTCTTTTCGATCTGTTGAACCACGTAGTTAACGATCTTCAGAGAACTTAACCCATCGTCGATCGAACAGAAGCGTTGGTAGAAGTCCATAAACTTCTGATCATCGCTCATGTCCGGCGTCTTCAGCTTGTCACCGATCATCGTCAACAATTGCGACTCGTTGTGGGCAATCTCACCCGGCAGATCCTTCTCGTAATCGAGATAGAACCCTCGCAATTCATCCTTGTACATGTGATAATCGTACGGGTAGAACAGGATTGGTCGTTTCAGGTAAGCGAAGTCAAAGAAGACGGATGAGTAGTCGGTAATCAGCATGTCACTGATCAGGTACAGGTCAGAAATGTTCGGATGATTGGAGAAGTCAAAGACCACCCCTTCATAGCCACTGATATCCAACGCATTACTGATCAAGTAGTGCATCCGCAGAACCAACACGGCATCCGTGCCATACTGATCGCGAAATTCATCGAGGGAGAATGGTAGCTCGAAGGTGTACTTCCCCTTCTCAGCAAATTGATTGTCCCGATAGGTTGGCGCATAGAGCACAACCTTCTTATCCAACGGAATGCCCAACTCCTGCTTCAACGCGGTCACATCTTCGCGGGTACTGTTGATGAGTTCGTCGTTACGCGGATAGCCCACCTTTAAGATTTGATTGTTAAATCCAAAGGCCGACCGGAAAATTCGTGTGGAGTAGTCGTTAGGTGAAACCAATGCATCCCAGCGATTGGCTTCACGAACGAAGTTGGCGTGATACTTGGTCGTCGTGGTCCCGGGCATCGATACATTTTCAATATCCAAGCCCAGTTTCTTCAGCGGCGTTCCGTGCCACGTTTGGATATAGGTCACATAATTGGGCTTCTTAATCCAAGATGGAAAGCGCGCGTTACTGATCCAGAAACTGGATTTTTCCAGTGTCCGCACCCACTTGGAAGTCCGCCGAATAATAAATGGAATCCCATTTTCTTTGCAGAGCTTCTTTTGTGACCGGTCAATCGACCAGATAAAGGTAAAACCAGGATAGAGTTGTTTGAATAACTGGTAAATAGCGTAAGGTGAATCACTGACCTGTCGTCCACCAAAACTTTCAAAAATTAACGTGGGTTGATCGTAAGGCCGGTGCCCTCGCTTGAACAGTCGTCGCATGTAGAACAGGTTGGCCTTATCCATTAACATCGAGAGGAGCTTCGTTGCGCCGCCCACCTTGCCTGGCACATTCGCCAGACGTTGTGGAATGGATGGTGCGGCCGTTTCCTGAACCCGAATACCATTATCAAAACGCTTGTCAATGATTACCAAGCGGTGGCCTGGTGTCACGGCTTGCGTCACTTGACCAGCCAACGACTTGGCTAAGACCACACGTTGCTCCAAGTCTTGGCCATCGATTGTTGAGCGAATGAAGAGCTGCTGGGTACTGTCCGCCGCGAGATCGGATAACGGAATGAGCCCCGTGAATAGCCCATGTAAGGTCATCTGGGTAATTGGCCATTCTGCCGAGCTGTCCGCCTGAACGTTCTTCAAGACCAGTCGCTGATTGGTGATTGCGTGGTTGTTGATTCGACTAGGTCCGATCACTTGGAGTTGGTCATCTTGCAGGTTGATTGCGTTAATGGTGAACTCATCTTCCGCTTGTTCCGTATGCATATTAAACAAGGCCATCCCGTTAGCATCGCTATTCAGTTGGTAGTAGCTGGTCAGCGTCAACTGATGACGATCACTCAAGTATTCACTCTCGACCTGAATCAGCCCGCGTGTATTCTGTTGTTGTAAGTTTAAATAGAGTTCCCAGCTAAACTCACTCTGACCCTCTGCTGGAAATTGGAGATCATTCGCATTGAGCCGCAGCCGAACGACCTGTGCACTCAGTACCTTGCTGACGGGAATCGTGATGGACGCCTTGGTTTGTTTTTCCAAGAACGTTACCGCAAGATCGTCGAACGGTTCCGGCACATCGATCAGTTCGAGCTCGAGTTCCTGTAAATTCTTTTTATGATGTAATCCTGATAAAATCGCACGCACGATGGAAAAACTCCTTAGTAGTTAAAAATCAGTTGGTTCGGCATTTGTGGTGAGAAGTGTGCGTTGACCGCTAAATCAACGTACAACCGGGTATCATCCGTCAACAATCGACTGAGAACCGCCTGATAGAAGGCAAAAACGTCATTGAAACGACGATAGTTCGAGTAAGCCAAGACACCATAGTAAGCCTCCGTAGCCGTCACAATCTGCGTCTGGTCAACCGTATTGGCTTCCACGCGTTCCCGTTGCCGCTTCGACAGCGCCTCCGAGGTGGCTACTTGCTTAGCTCCCTCGAATTCGGTAGCTAGCATAGCCGAGGTCGCACTTAAATTATAAATGTGTTCGATTGGTCGCTCATGTCTTACGAAGCGTAAGACGGCTTCTCCGCGCCGATTAAGCAGATAGCTAGTCTGGGCAACTTCATTTTGAATTTTTTCAATTCCGACGACCTGACCGTCTAATCCGTACGTATCGACTTGGACCAATTGATCCGCTTGATACTGGCGCAGAACCATTGGTGTCTCATCATCGATCTGCCGCAACTCAGCCACCATGTGGCCTTCACTCAGGTACCGCTTGACCTGCTCCTGATTATCAGCAAACAATCGTTGCTCATAGTTGTCGAGCCCCATCACATGGCGTTCTTCAGTAGTCAAGGCCAGCCCTGGCTCATCCGCAAACATTTCAGCCAAGGTAATCAGCCGGATTTTTTTAACTTGACTGTTCTTTCTAGCCAGCTGATTTAAATATTGTCGCACTGTCCAGACTGATTCAAAATCGACCATCGCCACTAAGACACTGACCTGCGTCCCATTCTTCAAAGCCTTTAACAATTGCGTGGAGAAATTCGGTTTGTGAATCCCATTGAGGGATGTCAATAAAAATATCATCTGCTGCATTCGTTTGCCTCCGTCTACGCGTTCCTAAGAAAAAATCCCTAGTCTGCGACTAAGGATTTCACTGCCAACACTACTTTTCGTCTTCCGTCCAAGTTTTTTCATCGGAAAGACCTAAATCGTGCTTGATTTTAGTCGTGGAGATGCCTTCCGTCCGTGGTAAGTAGATGACTTCACAGTAATCCTTCAAGAAGTCAAACTTACCCTTCCAGTCATCACCCATAACAAAAACGTCAATGTTATTTTCCTGGACGTCGCGAATCTTTTGGTCCCAAGTAGTTTCTGGAATCACGTGGTCAACGTACTTGATTGCTTCCAAGATGTATTTCCGGTCTTCGTAAGAGGTATAAGCCCGCTTACCCTTCTCCGCATTAAATTCATCGGAAGATACGCAAACCGTTAAATCGTCACCTAAGGCTGCGGCCCGTTTCAATAAGCGAATGTGACCCTTATGGATCAGGTCAAACGTTCCGTAAGTAATTACTTTTTTCATGTAGAATCTCCTACTTTATCTGGTTAATTTCCCGGTTATTTTACCCGGGGTCTATTTTTCAAAAAATCCAATAACAATCTAAATAGTAGCATATTCAGCGGTCACGTCAACTTCAAACCACAAACGTTAGTCATTTCTTGATAATTTCTACCCAACTTAGGCGAATTTACGAAAATTCCAACACAGGTAGTCGTCAGGTGACACCATCTTGCCGAATGACGTCCTACAGTGACTTCTTCTCCGCATGTTCCAGTTGCCAAATGGTATAAAGGTACTGCACTACCGTCTTGACTACGGCGTACAGCGGAATCGCCAGAATCATCCCCAACAGCCCGGCAATGTTCCCAGCCGCCAGTAAGAGGATAATGATGGTTAACGGGTGAATCTGCAAACTCTTCCCAATAATGTTGGGGTAAACTAGGTTCCCATCGATCTGTTGGACCACCACGACCACGATAATCACGTAAATGATCAGGCTGGTACTCGTTGCAAATGCCACAATGAGTGCTGGGAGAATCCCAATATAGGGTCCCACGTAAGGAATCAGGTTGCAGATCCCGGCAAAGAATCCTAACAACAGCGCATATTTTTCACCCACAAAGAAGTAACCGATCGCCGTAAAGCTCCCCACGAAGAGGCACTCGACGATCTGACCACCCACGTAGCGGGCAATCGTATTGTTCATGCGTCCCAATAACTCAGCCGTCTGCTCCCCATGCTTAGCGGGTAACCATTTTCGAATAGCCGGCATGAACTTGTCGCCATCCTTCAACATATAGAATAGCATCACGGGCACTGTGACCGCCGTCACTGTAACGGTTGTGACCGTACCAATAATACTACCGATGCCACTGGTCAGGCCGCTCATGAAGCTCTGCGCGTATTTGGACAATGCACTCTGCATCTGCGTTAAGTATTTGGAAAAATCAATCTCTTTCAGTAATGGATGATTGATCAGCTTATTGAGTACAGCCTCACTAGACTTCGCAAAGTCTGGAATATTGCCAACTAGTGTCGTGACCTGCGTGACCAAGCGGGGAATCACCCACATCGCCCCGGCCACGATAACCAGGACCAGGAGTAAGAAGACCAATGAAACGGCACCCGTTCGGTTGATGTGAAATTTCTTCCAGCGCACCTTCTCCAGAAGCTTGACCACCGGATTCAGCAGATAGAAGAGGATTCCAGAGATCAGTAGTGGCGCAAATATTGTGGAGAGAAAGATGCCAATTGGGGAGAATAAGAAGCTGATCTGTGTACAAACCCAGATCAACGCAGCGACAATCAACAGTTCCACGGACCAAAACATCAGTCGTGAATTGGCGACCCACTTCATGGGCAATACCCCTCTCGTTCGTAGTTTATTTTTAAATCGTATTTCAAGACACAACAAGTCCTAATGGCCTTTAACGGTGTCTAGCAACAACGATGCTTTTTTGAAAAAAGGAGCCAGCCACGAATGACTTGCTCCTGGTGATACGGAAGACAACTCTTACAGGTCTACGCCGCAATTAATTTGAGCGTCGTAACAGTTCCTGATACCGTTGATACCAAAGATCGACATAGGCTTTAGAAAAGGGGCCCTTGTGATGATTAATCCAATCGACGAGGGTCAAGACGTTTGCCTTCAAAATCTGATCGGTTTCCTCGCCATACTGCCACCGTTGACTGAAATCTTGATATTCATCAACGTCGAGTAAGCGTTTCTCACCGTCCGGAAAGACCTTTACGTCGAGATCATAATCAATATATTTGAGCGCTTCTTTATCCAAAACATACGGGGAAGCCAGATTACAGTAATACGACACCCCGTTATCCCGAATCATCGCAACAATATTGAACCAGTAATGCTTGTGGAAATAAACGATAGCGGGTTCTCTTGTCACCCACCGCCGCCCATCGTCTTCAGTGACCAACGTGTGATCATTAACGCCGATGAGGGCATTCTCGCTTGTTTTGAGTACCATCGTGTCGCGCCAAGTTCGATGCAAACTTCCGTCGTGCTTGTAGCTTTTGATCGTAATGAAGTCGCCTTCCTTAGGTCCTCTAGCTTCGCGCGTCATGTATTAACCCTACTTTCTAAGTAACGGGTAACTATAAAAATTCAATCAATATTATACCAGATTCGGCCGTATTATTGAATAGGCACTGCCACATTCCTGAACAAAATCCTTGGGTGACCCGTAAATTTAAGATAAACTGAAAGAATCAACACGTGAGGTGAATACTTAATGACACAAGCACCACTAAGTACCTTTGAACCCATGATTCCCCAAGTCGCCGATCTTTTGGCTGATGATCCGCAGCTCACCGCCTTCTTTGCTAACCTAACCGTTGGCTATCAACGCGAATGGGCCCGCTACATCTTCGGTGTCAAGGCCGATGACACGAAGGCCCGTCACATTGCCGACATGCGGCAGATTCTGGCGGCCGGATACAAGTCTAAGCGCGCTTATGGCAGTCGTCCCAATGCTTAGCCGGTTGGATGATTGACTGATCGATTAGCTTCCAATTTGAAGCTTTCTCTCAGCAATCGTGCACACCGGGCCAACCAAAAAACAGACACGATAGCTGCGGGCACCATTCTAATTGGTATCTGCGGTGCTCTCGTGTCTGCTTTTTTATTTTACCTGGATATGACCGACAATCACTTCTACATTGACTCACAAGTCATGTTACTTCCCAAGTTCACCGGCCTGCAACAGGTTCCAAATCTGAATCGCCGGCGTCTGCGAGAGTTGGTTGGCCCGGTAATAGTTACTCAAAAGCACGACGCCATCCGTCCCATCCTTACTCAGCAGAGATGTCGCTTCGTATCCATATGCCAAGCCATGGGTCCGAACGTAGCCTGGATAGACATACATCCCACCACCATACATTGAGGTCGTCCCCGGCGTCAGCAAGACGCTGACGTCATTTTCTGGATAGAGCTTGCCTTGTAACATGTTCCGTTGGGCCGTGTAGAGATCACGCGCAGACATGTAGACCTGCCCCGTCCCGAACTGATAGAACATCGAAGCCTTGGATTCCCCAAACTGAGAATTGTAGTTAGCCGTCACATCCGCATTATTGGCATTCTGGTACCCCTGTGCGTACGTGGCCTGGTCCGCCATGTTGAAGACAAATCCAGTGTGCTTCAGGTGCCAAGCATCGGTAATGTTCTGGGTGAAGTAGCGGCGGTAGCTCTCACCACTCGTCTTCTGAACAATCCCGGATAGCAACATGAAGTTAACTGGTGAGTAATCCCACTTACCGATCTGAGCTGGGCGACTCACCACATTGCTTAAAATAAAGCGAATCATTCCTTTTTCCGAGTGGAGCTTGTCCGGAAATGCGGACAGCGTCAACCCACTCTTCATGTCCAACATATCCCGCAGCGTGATCTCATCGGACCCGGCAATCGTTGGGTAGTATTTCGACAAGGGATCGGTGAGTGATAGCTTACCCTCACTGGCGAGTTTCATGATCAGTCCCGCCGTAAACGACTTTTGCACGGATGCCAACTGGTATACGCTGTGGGCGCCGTTCTTCTTGTGATCCGCTGCATCTGCGTATCCCCAGCCTTTTTGGTAGATCACTCGCTTATTATGAACGACCAGCGCCGTCCCCACAAACCGATTGGCTCGGAGAACTGCATCAATCTCCCGCGTGGCTGCCGTTGGCCTTGCCATAGCTACGGCCTTCTTCACAACCGTTTTTTCCTTCTTAGGCTTCACTTGTCGGACGATTGAACTACTGCTTGTCTTTGTTTCCGCCTGTGTCTTGGCCTGATTGTTAAACCACCAAGCCAGCCCCCCGCTGAGGCCCAATACCGTAGCAAATGCCAGCATCGTTCCCATAACTTTAGAATTCATGGTAACTCCCCCTTACCCTTTAATTCCGAATGGGCTTATTCAGCCGATTCCCCTAAATCAGCCAGCCATTGACTAATGTCATCCAGCTTAAATCCTTTGCGGTACAACATTTGTTTTGTTTTATACTGCCGTTCCGAGGGACTAAGTGCCCGGTACCGCCGTAAGAATTTTTCACCCTGCTTAGCAAGTAGTGCCTGTTGCTCATCCACATCCGGCGTCAAGTCCACGGCATCGAGCATCGCCTTGATCTCATCACCACCGAACCCCCGTGTCATCAGCCCCTGGCGCATCTTCTGCTCCTGATTACGCGATGAATTGTGCTGATAGCGCTTCGCCAACTTCTCCGCCACGGCCGTCCCCACGGCCAATTGCTCCTCTGGCGTATAAAGGGTCAGTGCATCGTCAATCACCTTTTCGCCAACGCCCTTCTGCCGTAAATGTTGGCGGATCACACGCGGTCCCTTGTCTCCCATGTGCATCACTGTGCGCACGTAACTTGCGGCGTAGTGTGCATCATCCACTAGCGTAAACTCACGTAGCTTCTTGAGTGTCTGTTCAATGGTCTCCTCGGGAATCTCCAATGTCACTAACTTGTCAGCAACTTCTCTCTCGGTTCGTAATTGATGGGATAAATAATCCAGTGCACGATTGTACGCCTTCGCCACATCATCGGCAGCGGTCAGCTGTTCCTCCAATTCCTTGTCGATCTCCATGCCCTTATACAGACGAAAGTCGACCAACACACTCTCACTCACGGGGAACGCGTAGTGCCCGTCAACGTAAATGTTAAACCGACCACTCCGTTTCTGTGCTTCAATCATAGTAATTTCGGCCATTCAGGTCACATCCTTTTCTCGTCTTCTGTCATCATTTTACCAGTTCTCTCACCGAGGTGACGACCCCAATAGCGGTTTAGTTAGTCAATCATATTTTCAGCGTCACTATCATCCCCACACGTCACCATCGCTAGTCACTATCACGATTGCCTGCTATAATTAACGGCAATCAGTATGACTAAAGGAGTGAACGCTTTTGCTAAAAGCACACGTGGTCTTCGCCACAATCACCGGCAATAACGAAGACGTTGCCGACATTATTACCGAAAGATTAGAAGACCTGGGTTGCCAGGTCACTGAAACTGAGATTTCTCAGACCGATGCCGCGGAATTCAATCAAGCCGACATCTGTGTGGTCTGCGCCTACACTTACGATGAGGGCTCTTTGCCAGATGAAGGGCTCGACTTCTATGAAGACTTACAGACGCTAGACCTCCATGGCAAGACCTTCGGCGTAGCTGGTTCCGGTGACACCTTCTACGGCGACTACTACAACACAACCGTTGATCACTTTGAGGCCGTCTTCACCAAGACCGGTGCATCTCAGGGGGCGCCTAGTGTCAAAATTAACTTGGAACCAGATCAGACGGCTATTGCGCAACTTGATGACTTTACCACACAACTGGTCGTCAACACGCAACAGGCCTAAGTTGCATCACTATCGCCCCACGTTGTTCGGTGACATCGCTGCAATGCAACTGTGTCTAAAAGCTACGACTCATCAAACTTTTCGAAGTTGATGAATCGTAGCTTTTTGTGCGTCTTATCTCACATAACAACTGCTTTTATACCGCTGCCCGTCTAATCGCTTAGACAGGCAATGCTTTCAATGACTCTTGTTATTGCGCTTCAACCGATCTCTCAAAATATAGGTAAAGACTGCCTGCTCTTCGATGGTCCCTTCAACTAAGTCTTGTATGGCAGCATTGAGCACCGCACCAAACATTAAAATTAGGGCCGTGAAATCCAGCCAAAACATCAAAACAATAAATGTCCCAATCGTTTTATAACTATCAATATTGTGAACAAAGAATTTCAAATACCAACTAAATGCCTGTGAGAGCAATAACCAGCCCAGGGTCGCCGTTAATGCGCCTGGCCAAATATAGCGTAATTTTAATTTCACACTAGGAACGAAGTAAAACAGAATCATCAGAATAAAGAATGTCATCACAAACGTTACCGGCCACTTCGCTGCATTAACGTACGCTAAAATCTGCGTCGGTATGTGCAAAAGTGGTGTGAGCCGTTCCAAGACGATCTGTCCCACACTAAAGAACAGCATCATTAAGAACAAAAAAGCAATTAAGGCCACCATCCAAAAGAATGCCACCACCCGATTAACAATGGCATTCTGCTTCCGCACGACACCATACGCCCCATTGACCGTTCGCTGAAATGCGGCAACAGCTCGGGATGAAGACCAGATGGCGACAATTACCCCAATAGACAATACGCTACCACTTCGATTGCTTAAAAACGAATGGATAATCGGTGCCAGTAAGTCGTACACGTTCTCCGGAATAAACGGCTCGATGCTGTTCATCACGGTACTCGTCTCAATATGAAAAAAGGGCAATAAACTTGCTAGAACCAATAATGCTGGAAACAATGACAAAAGGGTATAGTACGCTAATACCGCCGCCGAGTCAGACACGTTCGCCATTTGATAGTGCTTACCGATGGTTTGGATGATCCGGTTGATTCCCGCTAAATGCGGGCGCCATTTCTGCCACACGAGCCATGGCCCCTTTCACTAGATTTAGAACGACCCGTAATCCTCGGCAAACTTCAAGGTACCAATCATTTTCTCCAAGGTCTTACGACTGAACCGCACCCGTTTTGCCTGACGAAAAGCTTCGATAAAGGTTGCCAAATCGTCATAGTTGGCCACCGCCGTACAATTGTACGCGTCATGGGCATTCAGTTTTGTTTTATTCCCAACCACTAACGAGTTACTGTGATTGTAACGGTCGTAGTAATTATAGTAAACCAATGGCTTCACAAAGTCGATGATTCGGTCGTTCTTATTTTCCAACTGACGGTGCATCGTAATTTCACTATTGATGTAACGCACCAGCAGCTTAGAAGACAGTTCTGCCTGGGTGGCCGGATTACTGATCCCGGTGTGAAGTGTGATGGACCGCTGCCCACGACCTTCTTGCTCCAGGCTCATCGTATACCCCTGAGTCAAAGATTCATTTTCATCCGACAGATTCGGTAGGAAAAAACGGTCTAAATGGCTCGCCAAGGCTTTTGGCACTTCCTTCTCCCGACCACTCAAATTCACGCCAGAGAAGTCATCCAGACTGGATGAAAAGATTTCTTCAGAGAGATCATGAAAGATCATCCCGCGCCAGTACTTGCTTTCCACGTTGATGACCCCAAAAGAAGTCACTAACAGATTGTCAATTTGCATCACCCGCCAAGAATCTCCCTCGTTCATTTCCTGGGTCACGGGATTCTTAACCTTGTTTGCAAAGTGTACGTTACGCAGAATCTTATAGTCAAAATGTTCATTATGTCTAGCAGCACTCTGATGAATCTCCCGCATAATTTCATACAACTGTTCAGTCGTCTTTATTTCGGCTCGATCATAGGCCGTCTCACCCATTAGCATTTCCTCCATTAAATTTTTCTTGAATCGCTGTCAGAATGTACTCTGACGCGTGACCATCCCCATAGGGGTTCTCGGCCTGCGCCATCTTATCGTAGGCAGCTTGATCGCTTAATAAACTTTCCATTGCCGCCGTCACACGTTTCGGATCAGTACCCACCAACTTCAGTGTCCCGTTGGTGACGCCCTCAGGCCGTTCCGTAGTATCTCGCAAGACGAGCACCGGTTTATTCAACGATGGCGCTTCTTCTTGAACCCCACCGGAATCAGTCATGATGAAGTAACTTTTAGCCGACAGATTGTGGAAATCAACCACATCCAGTGGATCGATCAGATGAATCCGATCCATACCACCTAATTCTTCATGAGCGACCGTTTGAACGGCTGGGCTCAAATGAACCGGATAGATCACTTCCACATCGGGATGGGCCTCAACTTCTGCCCGGACGGCCTTAAAAACGGCGTGCATGGGGGCACCCTGATTCTCACGACGGTGCATCGTCATCAGGATTAACCGGTGTCCGGCCTGAATTTGGTCTAAAACGGCGTGATGATAGTTTGCATCTACCGTCTGTTTCAGGGCATCAATCGCCGTATTCCCGGTCACGTAAATATGATCTGCCGGATGGGCTTGCTTCAACAGATTTTCCTTAGACAATTCTGTCGGCGCAAAATATAGGTCACTCAAGATATCGGTCAACTGCCGGTTCATTTCCTCTGGATATGGTGAATACTTGTTCCAGGTCCGCAGGCCGGCCTCCACATGGCCCAACATGGTCTGATGGTAAAAGGCACTAATGCTGGCCGCAAATGTCGTGGTCGTGTCCCCGTGGACCAATACGATATCGGGTGCTGCTTCCGTGATGATATCATCTAGCTTAGTCAATACCCGCGTGGTGATGTCACTGAGCGTCTGCTTAGCCTTCATGATGTTCAAGTCATAGTCCGGCTTAATCTTAAAGATGTCGAGGACTTGATCGAGCATTTCACGGTGTTGTGCCGTGACCACCGTAATCGGTGTAAATTCAGTTGGCCGTTGCTGCATGGCTAAAATAATTGGTGCCATCTTAATGGCTTCTGGACGGGTCCCGAACACCGTCATTACTTTAATTGGTTTCGTCACTATGTTCCCTCCAAATTAACGTTGCTTGATTAGGGTCAATTATAGCAGAACGGCGCTCACCATGTTACGGATTACCCGCTTTTCACCACGAATTATCAGAAATAAGCTGGAAAGGTGACTCATGCACCTGTAACCGGGGCCACACCGCGTCCTGTGCATCGTTCATCAATCGATACCAATCGTTGCACTAACAATCTCAGTCCTATAACTAGCTTCCCAGCGACTACTCAGCTAAACTAATGAACGACAGCCGACCATGACAATTAATTGAGGGGTTACAGAAGACTTTACCCGAAGACGACATCAATCACAATCCTTTTCGTATCTAGTGAAACAATAGTCGTGACAGCCGATTAATTCAACTCGTATAGGTTCAAAATGAATCCTAAAAATGTCATGCGGCCCTCACATCATGCCATTTGACCATCCAAGTCATTCGACCCACGTTATCCAGTCTGATGAAGTTGACTTCTGCCTGTAAAAAAAATTTAATGGTAAGCCCCCAATATTTGAGGTAAGATGGTATCGTTGTGTGAAAGGAATGTCTGTGATGAAAAAACTTAGTCTGGTCGTTCCTTGCTATAACGAGGAGGAGTCTATTCCATTATTTTACCGAACCGTTAGCAAGGTGATCGATTCCATGAATACCCCTACGCCGACTGTCATGCCGGAATATATTTTTGTGGATGATGGTTCCAACGACCACACCTTAGAAGAAATGAAGCAATTACACCAAGATCATCCGGAGACCGTCCACTTTCGGTCGTTCTCTCGGAATTTTGGGAAGGAATCGGCACTCGCCGCGGGATTACAAGCTACTACCGGGGATATGGTAGCCGTGATGGACGTCGATCTTCAAGATCCACCAGAGCTCTTGCCAGAAATGGTCGATCTGATTGAAAATAGAGACTACGACTGTGTTGGAACCATTCAACAGGAACGTCGCGGTCAGAGTCGACTTCGGGCATTTCTCTCCCGAAGTTTCTATAGTGTTATCAATTGGCTCTCAGATGTCCGGATTGAACCGAACGCCCGTGATTACCGGTTAATGACCCGGCAGTTTGTGGACACCGTTCTCTCTCTACCTGAATTCAACCGTTTCTCAAAGGGAATCTTCAGTTGGGTCGGCTTCAAGACGACCTACCTGACATATGAAAGTCAACCCCGCGCGGCTGGCACGACGCATTGGAGTCTGCGGCAACTATTTGCTTATTCCATTGAGGGAATCATTGATTTCTCCAATGCGCCGTTACGGCTAGCTACTTGGGTCGGCAGTTTGTCATTTATCGCCTCGATTGTTGCCCTGATCTTCGTGATCATCCGGGCCTTGACCGTTGGCGGTTCAGTTGCTGGCTGGCCTTCTCTGGTCGTGATCTTCTTGGCAATCGGTGGGATTCAGCTGTTCTGTCTCGGTATCTTAGGGCAGTACATCAGTAAGATCTACCTGGAAACCAAACATCGACCAATGTACATTATCCGTGAGGAAAAATAAACGACGTGTAAAAACGTGCGCTATAAGATAGTTAGCTAGTTGGTTTTGTGGCACACCGTTACCGCTATATGAACTCGGATATCACCAAGAACCTGGGGCCTTCCCCAGGTTCTTTTTCTTTTACCCGCATCCCCCTTAAAAGGCAGGATTCGCGATTATTTCACAATTTCCTCTTACCTTTCGATAATTAGACACTTATACCTTTCAATCTACATACTGTCTCGTTACAGCTTACTGTTCTAAATGATTAATCGAAAAAGATGATCACAAAATTTTGCTAAATCAAAAGCCACATCACCAGTATTCTTCGGTGATGTGGCTTATTTAACATCTAGTTAATAATCGCGTTCATCAGCATAACCATGCCTAAACCAACGACAGAAATAACCGTTTCCAACGTGGTCCACACCTGGAACGTCTGCTTAACACTTAAATCAAAGTATTCTGAGAACATCCAGAATCCAGCATCGTTCACGTGTGACGCGGCCAATGAACCAGCCCCAATGGCCAGAGCAACCATTACGGGATCGGCACTCAAGGTGGTCATCAAAGGCAAGACCAGTCCGGCGGCAGTCATCCCGGCAACCGTTGCGGAACCCAAAGAGATTCGCAAGATAACCGTAATCAACCAAGCCAGCAAGATTGGAGAAAGGCTGGAGTGCATCATTAATTGTTGCACAGCCTTCCCGACCCCACCATCGATCAGGACTTCTTTAAAGGCAGAACCCCCTGCGATAACCATCAGTAACATGGCGATCGACTTAATGGCATCTTCCAAAGTCGCACTGATTTCTTTCATCGTTCGTTGACGATGGAAACCCATGGACCAAATGGCAAACAGTAAGGCCAGTACCATGGCAATAACCGGATTCCCCAGCATCGCAACAATGGCATCAAGCCCGTGTGGATTCTTCGGTGCAGCCCCACCATCGACGGATAGTTGGTAAATCGTTGCCGCAGCCATGAAGACCACTGGGAACAACGACGTCAAGACGGACAGCCCAAATCCAGGCGTCTCCTTCAAGTCAAATTCCTTTACTTCCCCGAAGGCCGGTAAAGAACGCTTGATCACGAATAGGTCTGGATTGAACCGCCGAATCACACGCGTCCAGATAGGACCGGCAACGATCACACAAGGAATCGCCACGATAATCCCAATCAGCAGCATTTCCCCAATGTTGGCACCCAAGACCGTTGCAACGGCCGTAGGTGACGGTTGTGGTGGCAAGAATCCCTGCGTGGCAGACAGCGCCGCGGCCATAGAAATCCCCAGATAGAGGAATGGCACTTCGGCTTCCAGCGCAACTGCGAAGACGATTGGTGTAACCAAGACTAACCCAACTTCGAAGAGTAAGGAAATCCCAATCAGGAAGGAAGCGACCACGATGGCAACTTGCAAGCGTTTCTTCCCAAACATGTTAATCAAGGTCCGGGCGATACGGTAAGATCCCCCGGCATCGGCAACCAACCGGCCAATCATGGCCCCGAATCCAAACACGATAATCAGTTCGCCCATGGAGCTACCGATCCCGTCCTTGATGGAGGTTGCAATGTCAGCTGGGTTCATGCCCAACCCTAATGCCACCAAAATTGAAGTGACAATCAGTGAAACAAAGGTATTCAATTTTACTTTAATAATTAAAAATAGTAACAGTAAAATACCCAAGAATAAAACGACGAACTGCATGCTTTTCTCTCTTTTCCTATGCTCGATTCAGATTCTCCCACCCTGCCGGAGTTGGGCGAATCATTTTGCATAAGATACATTGTATGAAAAAAAGTTTCCCAATGCAAGGGCTTACTTGTATATTATTTTCACATGCAGTTGATAAAAGCCCCATTTGGCGCTATCGAACAATCATCACAGAGACTGGAGAATATTTTGCCATGTAGGCCGCCTGGCTCCCGAAATACTTCCGCACGCCAGTTTGAGACAGCGAACCGACAACCAGCAAATCTGGTTGCACCTCAGGAATAATGTTCTTCACAATGGTCTCACCGGGATCTCCTTCCCCAATGATGATACTAACTTTGTTAATGCCGAAACGTTCGGCTAATTTTTGATATTGTTGTAAATGTTTCTGTAAGTCTGCGCGTTGCCCGTGCACGTAATTCTTGCTTAGAGCCTGGTAAATATTCATGTTGTCTGATTCCAACACAGAACAAATCACCAACTCGCAGTCGTCAAACTTGGCCCGGTTCATAGCGTAGCGAAAGGCCAGCTGTGCATCAGGTGAATCGTCTACCCCAACTAAAATTCGACTAAATTTCTTAGGATTCATTGATTCTGAATTTTCCATCGAAAATCCTCCTCTTGTTTGAATACCTTTATTATAAAGGAAAACGGTATCAAACGCGAAATTTCCGAGAAAATTTCCGTTCAATACCGCTTTATTTTTTAGTTACCGGTGGATCGTTACGGCCCATCACTTCTTTGAGCACCCGCAATCCCCAGAAAATCAGGATCCAAATGACCCAATACGCAATCAGAACCCCGACAAATAGGGCCCAGACACGCCAGTCGTGATACCGCCATAACCAGACGACCAGCAAATCACGGTGCCAAAATAGGCCAATTAGGTCCCTAAACACCATGAAGATCAGTGAAAGGCTCAGCCAATAATTGGCATCACCCATTGCTTTACGAAACATACGCTTCCTCCCCAGGAATCATCATGTTTAATCTTTCTTATTACCCTTCCCCTGAAACATGCCCCAGCTCTTCATCCAACCAATCAGGAACATGACAATGTAGAATGCTGCAGCCACCGTAGAGAATACAGCAAAGACTTTCTGAATGATCCCGACACCACCAGATGCTTGGGCACCGCTGAAGAACCAGAAGTACCAAGACAGAGCTGACCAAAAGACAGCCCGTAATAGTAACTTAAAACCAACACCCATGTTAAATGACCCGCTCTCTTAATAATTTTTCTTCTATATGTATAGGAACGACCTAATTCATAAGATTTCATATTGCGTTATCGTTAGTGACAACAAAACTTATCTTATATTCTGGCACGAATAATTTTAAATGTAAAGCGCTTTTATTATTAGACACCATGGCTTCTCTAGGCCCTCCGCACCGTTACGTTATTAGCGTTCTGGTCAGTGATTCAACCGTAGTATGGTGTTGCTAAAGGAATTAATTATAAAATAATAATGATATACGGTAAGAAGTTTGATATGATTAACTTAAAAGGAGGTCATTATTTTGTCCTTAAAGAAGCTATTACTCATCACGCTCTCCTCATTGGCCTTACTCCTGTTAATTCCTACTAATGCGGACGCGAAAACCTGGCGTTATTCGGTGACGCCATCCAATTCATTTTCCCATAAAACCTATGCACGTGCGTATATGTACGGCAACTATGAGTACATGGAACTCTACAAGACGCAGAAACACGCCCAGAATCAGGACACCGATACCGGCCGCATCATCGCTAGCAGTAAGAAATTCTATGCTCGCAAGACTTCTAGCAAACAAGTCTACGCAGTTATTTACCAGAATAAATATTATTACATGAATACCAACGACACGCGCCTCTATCGCTACAACACGTGGCGCAGTGGCCATAGGTTGATCTCGACGGTCAAGCCTAATCAGCCTAGCAAGGTCATGTTGAAGGCCAAGACCCACGTCTACCGTAGTCAATATTGGCTGTACGACTACAGCGGTCAGGATATGCCACTTTATACCTGGTACCGCCTGGCGAATACCGGTAAATGGGTGGTTGATTACTCGAAATAGTGCGGCTACATAACTTAAACTGAAATAGTGGCGGTCAAAAAGAGCTGGCGCAACGTTAAATAACGTTGTTCCGGCTCTTTTTGGTGATTGCTATTGGTTTCTCTGATTCTACTTTGCCGAAACCGTGCGCCAGAGAGCTGTCAGTTCCGCTTAACCCCGCTAAGTCAAAAATCCAAAACCGGAATTTTCATCTTAGCGACGCGCCCCAAGTCTCTGTTGCCGAAACGTGCAATTTCAGGCAGTTGCCTCCGCCTAACCCCAATAAGCCAAGAATCCAGGACCGGGATTCCCGTCTTATTGACGTGCTACGAGTCTCTGTTGCCGAAACATGCATCTCCAGGCAGCTGGTTCCGCTTAACCCCGCTAAGTAAATAATCCAGGCCCGGGATTTTTCACTTAGCGACACGCCCCCAATCCTCTGTTGCCGAAACGTGCGCCAGAGGGCAGTCAGCTCCGCTTAACCCCGCTAAGTCAAAAATCCAAAACCGGGATTTTCATCTTAGCGACGTTAATGCTCACTGACTAACCGCCCTCTGGCGCACTCTTTTCCACTATGTCCCCACCCGGACTCGAACCGGGATCATTCGCTTAGGAGGCGAGTGCCCTATCCTGTTGTGCTATAGGGACAATATCAATAATCCGCTTTTAAGTTTACCACGGATTATTTGATTTCAAAAGGTTAATTACTGCTGGGCATCGCGGTCACGCCACTTTTTACGCATACCCTTGTTCTTAGTGTGGCGATTCTTGTGCTTCTTTTTCTTCGAAGGATTGGGTTCCTGCTTAACATGCGGAGCGTTGGCCTTGCCCGCTGGTTTTTCACCTGCAGCAACGACCTTACCCGCAGTCTTCACGACCTTTTCCGTGGTAGCTGTAGAACGCGTCGATCCTGTTGCCGTTGCTGTTGCCTGTGGTGTCACAGCTACCGGTCTCTCAGTCGTCAATGTTCGACCACTAAAGTACAACGGTACCAAGTCATAGTCGGTATCCTTCAAGAGCTTCTTGAGATCCCGCAAGTCATGGTCATCTCCGAGACTAATCACCTGTCCTGGTTCACCCATTCGTCCCGTTCGTCCAACCCGGTGAACGTATTCGTTCACGGAAGTTGGGAGGTCATAGTTGATGACGGCCGGTAGCTTAGGAATATCTAACCCCCGGGCTGCCACATCCGTCGTCAGTAACAATCGTGTTCGACCCAAACGGAAGTCCTGTAAAGCCTTTTCCCGTTGAACCTGGCGGAGATCACTGGTCAGACTCGCCGATGACATATGCTCGTGATAGAACCGCGTTGCTGTCTGCCGTAAGGTGTTGGCCTGCTTGAAAAAAACCAACGCTCGGAAATTTGGCATTGCCAGCATCCGCTTTAGCATTTGATCACGCTTACCCATACCAACCTGTAAGAGCCCGTGCCGCACTGTTCCTTGCGTATTATCCTCTTGACGCACATCAATTCGGGTCACAGATTGGCCAAACCACTGGTCGAGTTCGTGAAGAATTGGTGTGTCGGTTGCGGAGAAGAAGCCCAACTGAACATCAGCTGGCATATCCTGTGCGATCGAACGCACCGTATCCAGAGTGTCCCCCGTCAACAGGTCATCGGCCTCATCGACGATCAGCAAAGAAACCAAGTGTAATTTTAATTTTCGGTCGCTGACTAGGTTCAATACCCGCCCTGGTGTTCCGACGATGACTTCTGGTCGCTTTTTCAAGCGTTCTGTTTGGCGCTTCACGTTGGCCCCCCCAGTCAGGGCAACCACCTTCAAATCTAACAATTTTGCCCAGTCACGCATGACCCGGCTAGTCTGAATCGCCAGTTCTTGGGAAGGTTCCAGCACGATCAGTTGAGTGCCATCCCCAGGCAGCAAGTTGGCCAAGGCTGGCAACGTAAATGCCACCGTCTTTCCCGAACCAGTTGGCGCGAGGCCCAAGACGTTCTGGTCTCCCGCTAACGGTTCGTAAACTGCCGTTTGAATTGCGGTCGGTTCAGTGTAACCCAAGTCTTTAAAATGAGCCTCGAATTGTTTTAACATGTATTTTCCTCTTTCTTAGTGTTGATCGGCTGGGAACTTCAAGTTAGCAGAGACCCGCAGATCGAATAAGACTTGATTGACTGTCAAGCTCCACTGTAACCAGCGTTGGTAGTCAGCGACATTTTGCTTGTCATCTGGCGATTCTAGAACCCGAGCAAAATCTTCGGCTTCTGGCAACATCGGATTAGCTAATTCCGCAGCGCTCAGGTCAGTGGCCTTGCCACTGGCATCACGCTCTTCGACATGAGTCAGTTCCCCAGCACTATCAATCGTGATAGTTTCTTTCAAGCCATAGATTTCGGATAAGGCGTAGGAGTTACTGGTCTTCCCAAAGTTCACGGTCACATCGAAGTCACCGTAACGTAACATTGCTAAGCCCTTGCCATCGGCGCCGGTTGCAATGAGCGTTGGGAAGAAGGCCACGTGTTCAGGTTGACCAAACAAGGCAATGGCCAAGTAGATGGGGTAGACCCCTAAGTCTTGGAGCGCGCCACCTGAAAATTCCTTGGTGAAAACGTTTGGCTGCTCGCCATCCAAAACATTATCGTAACGGGAGGAGTACTTCATGTAGGTCAATGCTGCTCCCTGAACGGCTGGCAAGGCAATGAGTGCCTTACTGATAGCCTTAAAGTTTGGCGTGTGCACGTGCCGTGCCGCTTCAAAATATTTCACGGCTGGATGTTGTTTGAGTTCCGCCATGATTGCGGCCATCTCCCGCCGATTACTGAAGGCCGGCTTTTCAACGATGATGGAAATATCCCGATCAATCGCAGCCATCGCCTGCTTAAAGTGCAAACTGTTTGGTGAGGCAATGTAGACCACTTCCAAATTGGCCTGATCTAACATCTTTTCATAATCGGTATAGCTCTTCTCGGCTTGGTTCTTCTGAGCAAAGGCGTCCGCCGTTTCTTGGTGCCGGGAATAGACCCCAGCCAGCGTGTAGCGCTTCGACAAAGCTGCTGCCTCGACCAATTGTTGTGTAATCCAGTTCGTCCCTACAGTTCCAATGCGAATCATTGCAATCCCTCCATCAATTTTCTATCGTTAACTTTATTTTAACAGTCGCATCGCATTAGGCATAGCAATAGAATTAATTTTCTTTCAAATCCGGAAGAAAAAGCACGTGTTTTCTGTCCAGAAATGTTATATTGGGAGTAACTAATAATTCAAGGGAGGGATTACCGGTGAAAGGTCGAGAGCTCGCATTATTTGGCGTTTCACTCGTGGCTGGTTTAACAGGTGGATTCTCATTACGTAGAAAGAAGAAGCCCCAGCCCAGTGAGTCGCCGTTGTTTTATGTTGGAACGTGGCAATTCGTTGATCCCCATAATCAGCGGCGTCACCGGTTAGAAATTAGTCCTAATCTTGACGTGCAGATTGATAACCATCAGCTACAGGTGTCTGTAAAGGACCTCAACGACCAACAGCTTACCTTTCAGGATAAGTTTGGCTATCACCTAACGATTCACGCCAACGAACGTCAACCAATTTCTTTTTTCGATGAAGCCGATGATTGTACTTACGCGATGAAACCATTGTCATCGACGGATCAGTCTTCGTAGACTTACGCACACACTGTGTCTTTTGAATACTTAGGCCAACGAAGCCGCAGCCCCAAATTTTGGGACTGCGGTTTTTGTCTCGTCTACCCACGCACGCCACAGGGTAAGCAAAAACAGCAGCCGAATTGACTGCTGTTTCAACATCATTTTATTTTTAAAAACCAAGTCAGCTATCATTTGAGTTGAGCATTGGTCTTGGCGTCCCCCCACCCACAGCAGCCCGACATTAGGGTAAACTCGACAGTAAAATTCAGAGTAACGTCACTTGGTAAAGGTATGCCAATCGCGGCGAGTGCCGTTGAACACTGATTTTGCCACCGGTAGATCCTGCCCATTTTGGGTGACCGTCCCATTGGCATCATACTCGATCAACCTGACCTGTTGTGAATGTCCTGACAGCTTACCGCCGGCAGTCCAATAGTCCTGATCGGGCAACACGGGCTTTACAAATTGCGTTAGCACAGACTTGCTAGCAAAAACGACCACGCCCTGGTGGTAATAACTGCTGAGCAGCTCTACTAGTGTTTTGAGTTTCTGTCCTTGCGTCGCCATCTCCGTGTTACTACTATTATATTTACCATAATAACTAACCGCTACCATAATAGGTAAGGTTCCTGAATTTCTTTTAACTGTACTTTTAAAGTGTGTGAATTGACGTTGTGCCGATGTCGTGAAACTGAAGGTGTGAGCCACCCCCACCTGAATATCCGCCCCTTGAGAACGCGAATAGTTATCGCTAAAGTCGTCATCGGTATATGTGGCTCCCGATGTGGCTTGAAGGTAGACAAACGTTTCACTTTTCGCCAACTGCTGAAAGTCTAAGTAGCCACTGTCCTGATTGACCGTGACCCCGCGAACGGGATAACTGGCTACCTGAGCACGCTGATGAGCATCCCACCGGAACCAACCCCAGCCACCCCCAATGGTGATCAGCAGTATCGCCAGTACAATGAACCAACGGCGATACCGGTGGCGACGCCGAAACGTGTTGTCATATATGGGTTGATAGTCACGTCGTTTCACCGTCGATCACCATTCTCCTTCGTCAGGTATTCTACCCCCATGCTGGAGGTATGCCGTCCATTATACCATGACTGCTAGGAATCGTAACGGGTCTGTTCAATAACATCTCTGACCCGGGTCAAAACGGGTTTAGTACGTGAAGAACTGCGCAAGACGGTCATCATAAAAAGACTGTCGAGGATCGTCATCTGCGAAATCAACGAATACATCCCCTCAGAACGGTATTTGACCTCATCCGTCAGCGATAAGAAAGTGACAGCCGCCGCTTGAGCCAACTCAGAACCGCTGTAACTGGTAATGACAATGATTGCCACGCCATTACGCTTGAGTTCCCTTACGATTTCCAAGGTCTCGTGATTCCGGCCTGAGTGAGAAATCACAATCGCACAGTCCTGAGCTGTCATCCGGGCCGCCTGCATCAGTTGAATATCATAATCAGGATGGTAGGTCACGTTCAGCGGTGTTCGCAAGAATTTATGATAGCCATCGAGGGCTGCCACTGCTGACCCTCCCAAACCAAAGAAGGCCACCGTCTTGGCATTAATGATTTTGATGACGGCGCGGGCCAAGTCATCCTCGTTCAGTGCTTCATTTGTCGCCCGTAAAGAATTTATGGAAAAACGAAAGGTCTTATTCGCAATCGTTGCAAGAGAATCGCCCTCCGCTAATTCTGGAAAACTATTCTGTTGCGGCGTCATTTCGGCTGCAGTGTGGGCTAGCGCCATCGTAAATTCCCGATAGTTCGTGTAGTCCATGCGCTTGACAAAACGGGAAATGGTCGCGGTTGAAACCCCCGTGGCACTTGCCAATTCTTTAATCGTCATTTCGCTGACTACGGCTGGGTTGTCCAACGCCAACTGGGCCACCTTCTTTTCCGTCCGAGACAACTGATCATACGTCCCCCGAATCTTTCCAATGGTTGAGCGTGCGATAGTCGCCGCCCCCTTCCAATAATTTTTAAAAAGATTACCTTTTGTAAACATTTTACAACATTTCACTTGAAATGTGAAACTTCTTTTCATATAATAGTCGAAGCGGAAATTTTACATCTGTGTACTAAACGCTACTGTTTGACAGGTGTCTTGACGTTATACAGGCATTGTCATTGCGTTCTAACGCGCGATGCGGTATCGTTCAAAGCAGGATGTTTTTTTCATTTAATAATCGCACCACGAAAGGAAGAGCACTATGGACTACATGATTGGGGTCGATATTGGCACGACCAGCGTTAAAACGGTTCTGTACGATACGACAGGTAAGATGCAAGGCTACTCCAATAACCTTTACCCCCTCTACCAGGACGTACCGGACATGGCCGAAGAAGATCCAGAAGAAATCTTCTCCGCCATCATTGACGGCTTGACGACCGTCTTACGGAAGGCAGACTTGAAGAACGGTGACCTACACGGTGTTTCCTTCTCCGCAGCCATGCACAGCCTGATTCTGTTGGATGAAAATCACAAGCCACTAACTCGAGCCATTACCTGGGCAGATAACCGAGCTGTAAAGTACGCTGATGAACTCCGCGAAAACGGTGTTGGTAAGCAACTTTACGAGAAGACTGGGACGCCAATTCACCCAATGACCCCACTGAGCAAGCTGATCTGGTTACGCCATGAGCAGCCAGACCTCTTCAAGCAAGCCCGCTGGTTCGTGGGTATCAAGGAATACGTCATCTACAAGTTATTTGGCGTGTTGCAAGAAGACTATTCCATTGCCAACGCTACGGGGATCTTCAACATTTTCAACATGGATTGGGACGACCAAGCCTTGGAAGTTGCCGGGATTACCCGCGACCAATTGCCTAAGTTGGTTGATACCACTGACCAGATTACAGGCATGAAGACCGACTACGCTGGTGTTATTGGCATCGACGCAAACACGCCATTTGTCATGGGCGCTTCAGATGGCCCCCTGGCTAACTTAGGCGTTAACGCCATCGATCCTGGTGTCGTGGCTGTCACCATTGGGACTTCCGGTGCCGTCCGGGTCGTCACTGACAAACCAAAGATTGATCCTAAGGGCCGGGTCTTCTGTTACTACCTTTCCAAAGATCACTGGGTTGTTGGTGGGCCGGTCAACAACGGTGGGATTGTCTTCCGTTGGGTTCGAGATCAACTCTTTGCGCCAGAAAAGCTAACCGCAGAACAGATGCACGTGGATTCCTATGATCTTTTAACGGAAATTGCCGAAAAGATTCCCGCCGGTTCTGACGGCCTGATCTTCCATCCCTTCTTGGGTGGCGAACGGGCCCCAATCTGGGATGCAAATGCACGTGGTTCCTTCTTCGGCCTGACACGGACCCACTCCCGGGCCCACATGGTTCGAGCTGCCTTGGAAGGTATCGTCTACAACCTCTACACGGTCATGTTGGCTCTGGAAGAAGTTGTCGGCAAGCCTTCTAGCATTCAAGCAACTGGTGGTTTCGCCCGTTCAGCTCTCTGGCGCCAAATGCTGGCGGATATCTTTGAACAAGATGTCACAATTCCAGAGAGTCCTGAAGGGACAGCTCTGGGTGCCGCAACCTTGGGGATGTACGCCTTAGGCATGATCGACGACCTCTCCGTTGTGAAAAATTTCATCGGCGTGGCCAACGTTCACCATCCCAACCCAGACACCTACAGTGCTTACCGGGCCTTGGTTCCAATCTACATTCGCCTGAGTCGACAACTGCAGTCTGAATATAAGAACATCGCGGAATATCAACGAACCCATGTTAATATTTCCAAAGAGAAATAAATTGTCCCCTAAAGTTTTCAGAAAGTAAGCTAACTTACAAACAAATTTATGAAACGTTATCGTGGCGATTTCAAGAGGAATCGGTTACAATGATGTTTGCTTACAGTGAAGAGCCGGTGCTGATGCATCGGCTTTTCAAAATTCTAAAAATGAAAGGGCTTACCTTATGGAACTCATAGCTTTAGTCATCGGGGTCATTTTTTTATTGGTTTTAATCATCAAGTTTAAAATCAATACTTTCGTCTCCCTGATTTTAACCTCCGTCCTCACAGCGATTTTGCTCGGGATGGACTTAACCAAAATTGCCACGACCGTGGAGACTGGGATCGGGAGCCAACTGGGCGAACTTTCCCTAGTCTTCGGATTTGGTGCCATGCTGGGTCGGTTAGTTGCCGACGCCGGTGGGGCCTACGTTATTGCGACCACGTTGATCGACAAATTCGGGAAGAAACGCCTGCAAATGGCCATCATGCTCGCTTCATTTATTCTGGGTATCGCGCTCTTCTTCGAAGTTGGGATGGTTCTTTTGATTCCAATCGTCTTTGCCATCGCGATCGAAGCCGATGTGCCAATCCTTTATTTAGGGATTTCCATGGCGGCTGCACTGTCCGTAACTCACGGATTCTTGCCCCCTCACCCGGCACCTGTGGCCATCGCGGCGATCTTGAATGCCAACGATGGTAAGGTCCTGTTGTTCGGGTTAGTTGTCGCTATTCCATGTGCTATCGTTGCCGGGCCAATGTTTACCAAACTGGCTCAGCGTTATGCTCCCGCCGCCTTCGAGCGCAAAGGAAATCTGTCGTCGCTGGGCGAAATCAAGACGTTTAAGCCATCCGAATCGCCTAGCTTTGGTCTCTCCGTCCTGACATCCCTATTCCCCGTCATCCTGATGGCCATCACGACCATCTACAAGATGACCGTTGACGGTGGTGCAACGCCAACCAAGAATGCCTCCCTGCTTGACCAAATCGTTGCACTAATTGGGGATCCTGCGATTGCCATGCTGATTTCACTGATGGTGGCGATGTTTACCATGGGCTGGGGCCGGAAACGCAAGACCTCGGAAATCATGGAATCTATCGAAAACGCCGTGAAATCAATCGCCATGCTACTCCTGGTTATCGGGGGTGGTGGTGCCTTCAAACAAGTCCTGATCGACGGTGGTGTCGGTAAGGAAGTTGCCAAGATCTTCATTGACTCTAATATGTCACCACTGATTCTGGGCTGGCTGGTCGCCGTCGTTCTCCGGATAGCCTTGGGTTCCGCAACCGTGGCCGCATTGACCGCCGCGGGGATTGTTGCGCCACTGATGGCACAAGCTGGTGTCGACCCGGCTTTAATGGTTCTGGCCATTGGTGCCGGATCACTGGCTGCCTCTCACGTGAACGATGCTGGGTTCTGGATGTTCAGAGAATACTTCGATTTGACGGTGAAGCAGACGCTGAGTATTTGGACCGTATTGGAAACTGTCATTTCCGTTGTGGGTATTCTGATAGTCCTGTTGCTAAACATGGCTTTTCATTGATCCCCAGTATGCCGGAAAATTAGCATCATTTCGTAACGTCTATTTCTGCAAATGGTTGGCAATCCAAACTATCGGATTGCCAACCATTTGTATTTATTCAACACGTCGCTAAGTACTCGTCTTAAAATAATTATATACATATTGACGAGCGCTATCCTTTCGATAATTGAGCAAAACCCGCTTATAATAAGATTTATGCCCCGTCCTATATTGCTTATGAATTGACGATGTGGCATACTGGCTAGAAACCTAGCAATTAGCAATTGGGAGTTCGCCATCACATGCAAAACTTAATGATAAGTATGTTCCTACTGATCATATTGGCTTTCTCTTATCAGGATCAAATTACCCGCTTCTGTCAAAAGTATCCACACATCTTTAACAAGGCCTGGCTAAACTTCAGTGTGATAACTGTCGGCTCACTGATTCTTTTTTTACGCTATTCAGAATCACGCCAATAACGATTAGCCCGCTGATAATCGGCAATGGACTTGGTGATTATTGGCTTCTGCATAAACGGACAAAGTGCTAGATCCCTAGCTCAAACCACGCTCTAATAATCACCCGATTTCTCCTAAAAATCTCTCGCAATCCCATACGCATCCTAGGGTTCCGTGCTATAATGGTTAAATCTAAGCATTTGAGAGGAAAAGGAGTCTTTACTTTGGCAAAGGAGTTACGCCGCGAAATCGGCACGTTTACCGCCCTCGCTACCGTTATGGGAACCGTCATCGGTGGCGGGGTCTTCTTCAAGACTGCTAGCGTAGTGGCCGCCAACCACTCCGCTAACATGACCCTGGTTGCCTGGATTTTAGGGGGCCTGCTGACCATCTGTGCCGGTTTGACGAGTGCGGAGCTGGCAGCCGCCATTCCCCGGACTGGGGGTGCCATGCGCTATCTGGAGTACACCTACGGCAAGCCCGTAGGATTCTTGATGGGCTGGGCCCAAATGTTGGTCTACTATCCCGCAAATATTGCCGCACTATCCATTATCTTCGGTGTTCAGTTCGTGAATCTCTTTCACCTGGATACTGCCTGGAAGCTCCCCATTGCTATTATCTGTGGCCTAAGCATCACTGGACTGAACTTTCTAGGGGCCAAGGTCGGTGGTCGCGTCCAATCGATTGCCTTAATCTTTAAACTAATTCCCATCGTTGTGATTGTGCTCTTCGGTCTCTTTGCCCCAGCACATACCACTATCCAATTCTGGCCGATTACGACTGGCGACCACATTGGCTTCGGTGGGGCTTTCGCTTCCAGCCTACTCGCCACAATGTTTGCCTATGATGGGTGGATCAACATCGGAAATATCGCTGGTGAAATGAAACACCCTGAACGCGACTTGCCCAGAGCAATCGTCTTAGGACTGACCTTGATTACTGTGGTCTATACGCTGATTAACCTCGTCTTTCTGCGTACGCTCCCAATCGACATGATTGCTGGCAACCAGAATGCCGCGGCCGATGCGGCTATGCGGCTCTTCGGCCAATTTGGCGGTAAGCTCGTGACTATCGGTATCCTGATTTCCGTCTATGGCGCCATCAACGGTTATACGATGACCGGGATGCGGGTCCCTTACGCACTTGCAACAGAGGACAGTCTGCCGTTATCAAAATATTTCGGTCGATTATCTCGTCGGACTTACGTTCCTTACTTTGCCGGCATCGTCCAGTTTGGGATTGCCCTCCTGATGATGCTGATGGGTAGCTTCGATATTCTGACCGACATGTTAGTCTTCGTCATGTGGCTATTCAACTGTCTCATCTTCGTCGCGATCTTTATCCTGCGTAAACGGGAGCCGGAACTTACTCGACCGTATAAGGTTCCCGGATTCCCCATTGTCCCGTTAATTGCGTTAGTTGGTGGTATCTTCATTGTTGCGACCACCCTAATTACGGAAATCGGCTTAGCCGTCACAGGACTAGCCCTAACGCTGATAGGTTTACCGATTTACTTTATCCATCAACGTCGTCGCCAGAACCACGCCGAATAACGCTTAAAACAACTAAACCGCGAGCCATTCTCCAGGTGGAGGATGACTCGCGGTTTTTGGATACCCTTAATCCTTGGTTTAATGCCGTAGAAGCAATTACGAGGATGACTAAATAAGGCGCTTCCTCCATAACATCAGAGCCGCAATTCTGACACACGCGTTGTCTTCTCTCTAGTGAACGCCGCACGTGTTGACTAGATAATGACAGTATTATCTTCAACTCGATGAACCCCACTCTAGCCAGAAAAGAGCAGTGTTGGTGGGAGTTGTGGCGGTGCTGCTAACCACGATGTCCGAGTCTTTCTCCCCACGATACAGAGCGAGTTGTAATCCCCCCCTTTTGCCTGCAGACATTCTCCAATCTCTGACAACCAATGATGAACGGCCCGACTCATTGAACCAAAAAAGCCAGTCGGTAGAGAGGCCGACTGGCTAACGTTAACTGATAAATTTTAAATTAATGTTCTTGCATTTCTTCTGGGTGCTTCTTATCAAAGCGGTTTTCCAAGAAGAAGTAGAGCGTGATCAATGCGTAGCAAATCGTTGGCACAACGAATGAGAATTGCATTGAACCGGAGAAGTCTGAGACCAAACCTTGGACGGCTGGAATAATGGCCCCACCGATCAAAGCCATAACGATGATGGCCCCACCAGTTTCTGTGTAACGCTTTTCATCGATAGCATCCAACGTGTGGGTGTAAATCGTTGGCCATTCTGGACCAAAGAAGAAACTGGTCAAGATAGCCGTGTAAACGGCAACCATGCTAGGAATCGTAAAGGTTACGACCAATGACAACGTCCCTAACAGAGAGAACCAGGTTAAGACACCCGTAATGGAGAACTTACTCATGAAGACGTTAGCGACCAGCTTACCCACGAACCATGCAATGTAGCTGTAGATCATGAAGGTTGAAGCGGCACTATCTGTAATGTGGTGATCCATGTTCAAAGCCAACCGAATGGTGAAGGACCAAACCGTTGTCTGTAAACCAGCGTAGAAGAATTGCGTTAAAACACCCTTCATGTAACGCTTGTTGTGAGACAGGTACTTGATTGTTTCACCCAAGCTAGGACGATCTTCAACGGCTTCATCGGAACCCTCAACCGTCTTAGTAGCCTTAGCGCGAGGCATTGGTGATAAAGCAAAGATGATAAACATCACAACCAGCACAATCAAGATGTACTTGTAAGGACGTAACGTCAATTGCAACATTTTTTCACCGTAAGCTAACCGTGCGGCACCGTGCATCGTGCTCATCTTATTAGCCAAGTTATCAACGGAACCGAAGATCAGGTACTTCCCTAAAACAATCCCCATAATGTCACCCAGTGGCACTAAGGTTTGTGAGAAGTTCAACCGCATCGTGGCGTTGGCTTTCGGTCCAAGCATTGAGCTATAAGTATCACAGGAAGTTTCCAAGAAACTCAACCCGATAGCAATCGCGAAGATAGCGACTAAGAACATACTGTAAGTTGCGAGGTGAGAAGCTGGGAAGAATAACCCACAACCCACAATGTAGAAGATCAGCCCGGTCATAATAGCAAATTTATAACTGTTCTTTTTAATAATTAATGAGGCTGGAATGGCAATCAAGAAGTAACCACCATAGAAGGCACTTTGAACGAAGGCAGTAGCGGCATCGTTCAACATGAAAACCGTCTTGAACTGGGTAATTAAGATATCGTTCAAACTAGCGGCAGTCCCCCACAATGGGAAGATTAGGGACACTAGGATAAATTGGAAAATTGGGGTTTTGCTCAGATAGCCATCAGCTAACTGGGTCCAACCGTGCTTTGATTCAACTGCTTTTGCTTGCATGGTAAAGACTCCTTTGTCATGAATTTGAGATTAGGTAAAACGTTTTATTATGTTTAAAATATAAGCCTAGAAGGTTACGCCAGATTCAAGAATAATGTTAGAGAATGGCGTCATTTCTCCGGTCCGGACAAAGGCGTGCGTTTGTGCTAAGTCCTTCTTCAACTGACTGTGAGGCATGTATGCGATCTCAACGTTAGGCAACAATTCCTTAATGGCAGCCAATTGTTCTGGGTTCTCCGTTTTGATTTCATCGGCTAAGTAAATCTTTTGCACTTCAAGTTCGGCCAAGATGTTCTTCAAAACATCTTGAAAACTTGGAAGTTGCTTGGTTAAAGCCAAATCAATTTTCTTAGTTCCCATAGGAACAGGCATCCCTGCATCACCGATACTTAACCAATCCATGTGGCCCATGCCGGCAATTACCGTAGATAATTCGGAATTAATAACGGTCGTCTTTTTCATCAGATATTTCTCCTTTTTAACTAAATTGATCACTGGTACACGTGCAACCCTTTTCCAACTAATTTCAACTCGACCGGTTTCCCCGCGAAGCTTAACAAATTAGTTGACTAAAAATCGTATGTAAACCGTTTTACGTTTTGCGACATCGTTTACATTATCATAAAATTAAAAGGCTTTCAAGGCCCATTACGCGATTTGTGAAGCAATTCATTTTCAGAAAGCGATCAAAAAAAGCCAACCCGGTCGCCCGTGGTTGACTCATTTAGGTGCAATTAACACCGTAATAACTGGCATCTCAAAATGAAAATGTTTTTCATAAAAATATAAATATCTGCTATTTTATTTCCAGATTTTTTTATTATTTATTTTGATTGCCCATAATTTAATGGTGCAGGACGATCCGGCAAATCTGGGAATAGTCGCCGCAGCAACTCCTCCGGTTCCTTTCCCACGGTATCCCGCTCTTGCAGGACTTGGGTGATCCCGTCAAAAGTAAACATGAACATATCCTCGCCGTCTTCGTCACGAACCTGATAGAACTTCACACCTAATTGAAGGGCGACCATAATCAGACGCTGGGTATCTTCACCCAACCGTGGCATCTGCGGCAACAGTTTATCCGCGGCAATCCGGTTGTGATACCACTCCCGGGAAACGCGTTGCCCATACTTCATCAGGCTCCCCTGCGCCACGTGTGTCAATAGCTTGGCCGCTGGCGTCAGTTCAGGATGCATCAGCACCTCTTCCAGATCATCGATGGCCCCCCACTGCTCATTGTGGGCTTGCAGTTGATCAGCCATTGCTCGCATTTCGTGAAAAATCCGTTGGCCGCTAGCCTGGAACTGCGTGGTTTCAAGTGGATGTTCCAACGCCACAGCTTGGTTACGCTGCCGCCCCGTTGCCAATAATTCCAATACATTGGCCGCTGGTAACGGCTGAGTCATGAGATAGATCATAAACATCTTCAGGAAATACAAGGCATGCCGACTAACTCCGTTGGGCGTGAATGGCGTATTGTCAAAGTCTCGGAGCTCTAAATATTGGATGCCCCCGGTCAGAAAGTCTTGCGCATTGGCCTGCCCCTTCAAACGAACCGGGCCATAAAACTCATGGGCCGAGAAATACGTTCCAGCATCGATCATTCGCTGAAGCTGTACCAAATGGTCCGGCAGTGAGGCATAGGTCACCTGCTCCTCAGGCCGATTAACAAAGCCAAAGCGACTGTTGCGAATGCTTCGAACGGGGTCGACTAGCTCCGGTGGCGTCGTTTTAAAGAACCCCTGTTCAGCGATTGGGCTGGCCCCAAAGAGGTAGGTCAACAGCCACTGATAACGAACAAAGTTCTGGGCCATACGAAAGTATAGTGCATTCTTGAAGGCTACCAGCGAGTCGAACTCATCGGTGTAGTGGCTAAAGAGCCGATGAATTACGGGATCTGGAATACTGTAATTTACATGAACGCCAGTCACACAACCGTGCTGTAGGCCGTACTTTTTAACCAAATACTCTCGATAAGGTTTCACTGCTGGTCGATCAAAATGATCCGCAATGAAATGCAAATCGGTATCGTCCATGACCGGCGGCATACTCAACGGCCAGATGCGGTCATCCCCCTCGAGCGTTCGGTAGGCCACCGTTTGTAGGGTATCTAGCTGATCCAAGGTCCCCCCAATATTCGGATTGGGGTCCGTGATGACCTCTAACTGGCTTTCGGTAAAATCCGTTTGGAAGTACGGGTGAAAAGTCCGCGAGCCAAATTTGCTGGGATGCGGGCGACGACTCAACCGGCCATGCTGGTCAATTCGTTGTTCTTCAACTTCTAATCCCACAAGACTGTGATAAAGCTGTTCTGATAAGTGTTCTTCATGAATAACCGCTAATAAATTGTCCAGCATGGCGGTAACATCCCCTGACGTTCAAATGGTTTTACTGATACCTAAAGTTTACCCAAAAAAAGTAGCACTGTCACTGATATTGTCCGTTTTCGGCAAATTAAAATTTGTTGGTTTTGTTGACTATACACTTTTCCAAGTTTTCGTTAAATTATACCGGAAGATTCGGCCAAAACTTTGCCGAATCTTAAGATCATGCGATTATCGCGCCCTTTTTTGCGGGATCATTACTCACTCATCTTACTAACAAAGTATTCGCTACATTAGCTTTTCTTCCTATTAATTACTCGTATATTAAAACGATTTTTAAACTTATGCTAGCAATTCATGAGACCAATTCTCGGAAAAATACATTAGTACTAAGTAAGGGGCAAAAAAAGAAGCCAGCTCATAGGCGTTGGCTTCTCAATAATGTGTGTGGCTGTTAAGTTATGCATGACTGGAAAATCTGGAATTTAAAGATTATGAGGCCTGAGACGTCGCGTAAAACTAATCGCGTTGAACTGAGAAAGGTGCTCAGCCCTTGGTGTTGATTCCCAAATTCAAGTGAGTTCGCCTTCGAAACGTGCTCCGGCTCGCTTACCTTACTGTCTCATGAATCAACGTCAATGGTTCAGCCGAATCGCTGATCTCAATGTTGGTGTATAACAGATCCTTGATGTCGTCGACGTTTTCGCGATCGCTGTAAATGGTCAACAGTGAATCGCCAGCGGCTACCTTGTCACCGACCTTCTTACTCATCATGATCCCAACAGCGTAGTCTAACTTGTCATCGGCCTTTTGCCGGCCACCGCCAAGTAACATGCTGGCAACACCCATTTCGTCAGCTTCGACACGGCTAACCACGCCAGCCGTCTTGGCTGGCAACGGAATCTTGTAGGTCGCTTGTGGCATGATTTCAGGATGGTCAACAACACTTCGGTCCCCGCCTTGTGCGGCAACCATATCGCCGAATTTCTTCAGGGCAGAACCATCCGTGATCGTGCCCTCACACATCTTACGAGCTTCCGCCATACTGTCCGTCTTGCCAGACATTACGACCATGTAAGAACCAAGTGTTAGAACCAAATCGGTAATGTCAGCGGGTGCTTCGCCCTTCAGAAGGTCGATAGATTCCTTGATTTCCAAGGCGTTCCCAATGGCATTTCCCAGTGGTTGGTTCATATCGGAAATAATGGCCATGCAGTTCATGCCGACCCCTTTCCCGATACCAACCAAGGCCTTGGCGAGTTCCCGTGAATCATCTAACGTCTTCATGAAGGCCCCGGAACCGGTCTTCACATCGATGACCAATGCATCCGTCCCAGAAGCAATCTTCTTACTCATGATGGAACTGGCGATCAGCGGAATGGAATCAACCGTGTCGGTCACGTCTCGTAAAGCATAAATCTTCTTATCAGCAGGCGCAATGTTCCCGGTTGCTCCAACAATGGCTAAGCCTTCATTTTGAACTTGCTTGATAAAGTCCGCTTCACTGATTTCCACTTGATAGCCTGGAATCGCTTCCAATTTATCCAACGTACCACCCGTATGTCCGAGACCCCGACCAGAGATCATGGGTACGGGAATACCTAAAGCAGCAACGATTGGTGCCAATGGAATACTGGTCTTATCGCCGACCCCACCGGTTGAATGCTTGTCGACCTTGATGCCGTCAATGCGCGATAAGTCCAAGTGATCCCCGGACTTCATCATCGCCATCGTCAGCTCAGAACGTTCTGCGTCGGTCATATCCTTGAAGTAAGTCGCCATCAAAAAGGCACTGGTTTGGTAATCAGGAATTTCACCGGAAACGACGCCATCCACGAAAGTTTGAATCTCTTCCTTGGTTAATTCGCCACCGTTACGTTTCTTATCAATAATGTCAACCATTCTCATGTTTCAGCCACTCCATTTCTAATTGGATGCGGTCACCGCGGCTAGGTCGTCGGGGTAACCTTAAGTAGTTGTGCTGCTGCGTGTTGATCAATAATCAAGCAATTCGGGTAACCACCCATGAGGGCCGCCTTAACCGCTGGTACCTTAGCATCACCAGCCGCCACCAGAATCGAATGTTCCTTCTGCCGGAGATTGTCGAGGTCGATACCAATTGTGCGCTGATTCAGCTGCGGATCGACGACTTCACCATTTTCGTCGATGTAGCGGGAAAAAATATCCCCCACTGCGTGAGCCTGCAGAAAACTCTTTTCACGTTCCTGTAAATACTCCAGCTGAAAGACCAGTGCCGAGTTACGGACGGTGCCCACGGAATAAATCGCAATATTGGCCTTTCTTCCCAACTCGAGCAGGTACTGAATATGTCGCTCAGCTTCCACCAATTCTTTAGTTTGTTGGTGATCAAAGATGACCGGCAGTGGTAAGTATTGGGGCACGGCGTGGAAGGCATTGGCAAAGGCGTCAATGCTTTCGTACGCGTAAGTGTGCTCCGTTGCATAACTCACGCTTCCCTTGAGTTGAATGACCTCGACACCAGTTAAGGTATCGGGTTGTAGATTCGAACCAATTGCGTAGATGGTCTTCCCCCACCCAATCCCGATAATATCATGTTCCGTCACGATTTCTTCGAGATAGTGCGCCGCATACTGACCGACCGTGTTGAGTAGCTCACTGGCTACCGTTAACTGGGTTGGCACCACGTGAACCTCCACGTGGTAGGCCTGGGTCAGCGCCTGCTCCAGCGTTTGAACGTCTTGGACCGGATCCACAATCTGAATCCGGACGAGCCCCTGCTCTCTGGCAAACTGTAGCAAGCGTGACACCGTTGGGCGAGAAATACCAAGCTGGTGGGCAATCTGACTTTGACTCTGGTCCGATTGATAATACATCTTAGCCACAGCTAAGCTTTGTGCTAGTCGTTGCTCCGTCGTCTCCGCCATGCGTTTGCCCTCCTTGTGATTTTTTAAATGTTACCAGACTTAAAACTGGTGACCACCGGCTGCTCTTACAGCGCTATGGCCACCAATTTCAGGGTTACTCTGCAATGGCAGCTTCCAAAGCAACCTTGATCATGTCGCTGAAGGACGTTTCACGTTCTTCAGGACTCGTGGATTCACCGGTGACCAAGTGATTACTAATGGTCAGGACGGATAAGGCCTTAACGTGGTACTTTGCTGCGATCAGGAACAATGCTGCTGATTCCATTTCGGTTGCAATCACGCCGTAGTCGACTAACTTTTGCCGGTCCATTTCATCGTTATAGAAACGATCTTCAGCCAGAATGTTCCCAACCTTAACCGGAATCTGCATGTCTTTAGCTGCATGATATGCCGCGTCCAGCAACCCAAAGTCACTCAACGTTGCATAGTAGATGCCGCCACCAAAGACGTTATGAATAATCGCTGAATCCGTCGTTGACCCCTGTGCCAGAACCACGTCGCGAACGTGAACGTCCGGACTCATTCCGCCGGCTGTACCGACCCGGAATAATTTTTTGGCACCGTAGTCATTGATTAATTCGTGAGCGTAAATGGAAATGGACGGAATCCCCATCCCAGTTCCCTGTACGGAAATCCGGTGGCCCTTGTAAGTTCCGGTATAGCCAAAGGCATTTCGGACCTTGTTGTAGCACACTGGGTTTTCTAAGAACGTTTCGGCAATGTACTTCGCCCGTAATGGATCACCGGGCATTAAGACAGTATCGGCGATATCGCCCATTTTTGCTTCCAAATGGTTACTCATGATGGTTTTCCTCCTCGGTTGCGCTATTTCAAGTCAGCTAAGAAACTGTGGCCTTCATTGTTACCAGCCACACCAAAATTATCCAACACCGTGGCACCAAAATCTGAGAATGGTGACCGAACACCCAAGCTACCACCCTGCTTAAAGCCTGGGGAGTAAGCCAGAATTGGGACAAATTCACGGGTGTGATCCGTCCCAGTGTAAGTTGGATCGTTCCCATGATCTGCGGTGATCATTAACAGATCATCGTCATGCATGTTGGCCATAACCGTGCCCAGGCGTTCATCAAAGTCCATCAACGCTTGGCCAAAGCCCTTGGGATTCCGGCGGTGACCATACATCGCATCGAAGTCCACCAGGTTCGTGAAGCAAAATCCGGTAAAGTCTTCTTGCATGACGTGGTCCACGTGATCCATTCCGTCCATGTTGCTTTCGTTATGGTAGCCTTCGTCAATCCCGTGACCAGAGAAGATATCGTTAATCTTCCCCACACCAACCACGTGAACACCAGCGGCTTGCAGGCGATCCATGTCGGTTTTACCGGTTGGTTCCAGCGTGAAGTCACGCCGGTTAGCCGTCCGTGTAAAGTGATCGGCATCTGGTCCAACGTAAGGCCGTGCAATGATCCGGCCAATCAGGTATTCTGGGCCATTGACCAAAGAACGTGCGTATTCACAGATTTTATAGAGTTCGTCTAATGGAATAACTTCTTCATGCGCTGCAATCTGCAAGACGGAATCACCAGACGTATAGACGATCAGGTCGCCCTTAGCCATCTGTTGTTCCCCTAATTCAGCAATGATTTTGGTACCAGATTCGGGACGGTTACCGATAACTTTACGACCAGAAAACGTTTCCAATTTCTTGATGATGTCAGCTGGAAAGCCGTTAGGGAACGTATCGAGTGCCTTACGAACGGGCAACCCCATCATTTCCCAGTGGCCATCCATGGAATCCTTGCCGGCAGAGATTTCTTGCATTTTACCGTAATAAGCGTGTGGCGCATCGACTACGGGAACACCTTCAATTGGCGTATCCCGGAGATTGGATATCCCCAATTTAGCCAGGTTCGGTAAGGCTAACTTGCCCGCGTAGTAGTGGCCCACGTGGCCAAGCGTATCGGCCCCCTCGTCACCGTATTTCGCAGAGTCCGGTGCGGCCCCCGTTCCAACAGAATCCATAACTAAACCGAAAATGCGTTTAAACTTCATATCCGTATCCCCACTTTCACAAACTTATTTTAGTAACCTGACTTAGTCCCAGTGGCTTCGCCGGTCAAAATAGCAACCGTTGCACTGACACCTAAACGACTAGCACCAGCATCGATCATAGCTAAGGCTTCGTCCTTGCTGTGAATCCCACCGGAAGCCTTAACACCTAACCGGTCGCCAACAGTTTCACGCATTAATTTAACATCTTCGAGCTTAGCACCCGCGGTTGAGAACCCAGTAGAAGTCTTCACGAAGTCAGCGCCAGCTTGTTCACTCAACTTGCATGCGCGGATAATTTCTTCGTTGTTCAACAGGCACGTTTCCAGGATAACTTTAAGCAGTTTTCCCTTGGCATGAACGGCTTCCGCTAAGGCGAGAATATCCTTGCCAACCTTATCATTGTTACCAGACTTCAATTCACCAACATTGATAACCATGTCGATTTCTTCGGCACCGTCTTCGATAGCCTGGTTCGCTTCGAAGACTTCACTAGCGGTTGCCATGGCACCTAGTGGGAAGCCAACAACGGCGATGGGATTAACGTCGCTATCCTTCAATTGCTCAGCAACAAACGGAATCCAGTAGGAGTTAACACAGACGGAAGCCGTATCAAATTGCTTAGCTTCGTCACAGGTTTGCTTGATGCTAGCCTCGGTGGCATCGGCCTTTAAGTTAGTGTGATCCATGTATTTTGCTAATTGTGCAGTCGTTAATGTCATAATATGAAACCCCTTTCATTTATCACAATTAGCATAACGGATTCCTGCACGTTTGTAAAGCAAAATCTTGAAATTCTGTTCAACAACCCCGTTAATTGTGTCAAGACGCACATATTGAAAATGCTTTCTAGTAAATCGCTTTACGTGTTGGAAGCAAGCTTTCATTATGGTGTCACGTGTGCAAAAAAAATCATCAAATTAGTATTGAGCATGCACATTTAGTAAGCTGGCGTGTATTCAAAAAAGTCTATTTTTTGATGACCTCACTTAGGAATCGTCAGAAGCTGGTGCCTAATTTTCGTCAAAAAAAGGACCTCAACAATTGCGCGTTGAGATCCTCATTCATTCATGTAAGATTACTTCTTCACTAAAACTGTGACGCTTTCCACGTGTGGTGTCTGTGGAAATTGGTCGACCGGTTGGATTGGCCCGTCAATTTCATAACCAAGTTCTTGGAACCGGGTCACATCACGAACCAACGTTGCTGGGTTACAGCTGACGTAAACAACCTTCTTGGGTCCCATCTTAGCGGTGGAATCAATCAAGCTTTCGGCAAGACCCTTGCGTGGTGGATCGACCACGACAACATCGGGCTTAACACCGTCTTCTTGCCACTTAGCCATTTGGTATTCGGCCTTGTTGATTTCAAAAGTCACATTGCTCAAATGGTTCTTCTGGGCATTGACCTTGGCATCTTCAATTGCTTCGGAAACGACATCGACTCCGTAAACTTGCTTGGCATGTTTAGCCAGGGCCAATGAAATCGTCCCAATACCACAGTAGGCATCGATGACGGTTTCTTCACCGGTCAAGCCGGCCTTATCGATGGCCATTTGATACAGCTTTTCAGTCTGTTGTGGGTTCACTTGATAGAATGACCGGGCCGAAATAGCGAAGGTCAATCCTAACAGGCTATCCTCAATAGTAGGTTTGCCGTACAGTGTTCGCGTGACGTTACCCATGATGACATTCGTCTTCTTGGCATTAACGTTCAGAACGATGCTGGTGACCTCTGGTAAGGCCTGGTGAATTTGATCGACCAGTTGTGCCTGACTTGGCAGCTTTTGCGTCCGACTAATCAGGACGATCATCATTTCATGACTGTAGTAACCCCGTCGAACCATAATATTCCGGATAACACCCTTGTCACTGATTTCATTGTAGGCCGGAATCTCAAATTGACGAAGAATATCCCGAACCTTAATAATGGCAGCGTCAATGGCCGGATCTTGAATGTAAAAGTCCGTCAAGGGGATCAAGTCATGACTGTGTTGCCGGTAAAACCCGGTTTCCAGTTGACCTTTGATCATCCGAACAGGAACTTGCGCCTTGTTCCGGTATTGGGTTGGGTTGTCCATTCCTAACGTTGGGGCAACGTCAACGTCTTGGTGGTCCTTACTGAAGAGTTCAGCAATCTGGTGTTGCTTGAACTTCAATTGGGCTGGGTAGGCCAGATGTTGTAGGGGCGCAATCCCAGTTTGACGGTATGTCTTATCAACATCCTTAACCCGGTCCGGTGATTCGGACTTCCAAGCAACTGCCCGGGCAAACCCGTAATGGCTCTGGACTTTAGTGACCTGAATTGTCAATTCTTCGCCAGGTAAGGCATTTTCGATGAACAATGGGAAATCGTCCACCTTAGCCACACCCATCCCCTGATAAGTCAGGTCAGCGATTGTGACGTCGAGGCGTTCATTCTTTGCTACTGGTGCTTTAGTTTTCATGTGTACTCCTTAATGAGAAAGGGACTTTGCCACTAAACGTTCGTGCAAAATCCCTTCAGTATCTTAATCTTCCGTTTGACGTTCGCCTTCAGGTAGGCTTTCAACCTGCTTGACAAAGCGCTGTTCTGCTTCCAGAACTTCTGGTGATTCACTAGTAACCGCCGAATCTGGAATAGCATCTAAGTTGGCGTACATCTCAATGTGTTGTCCAAGATTCCGGAACTTCATTGGTGCATCGCCACCGTATTCGCCATCCAAGTTGATCATCATTCGATCCTCGACCGGCTTAGCGATCACCTTGCTGGTCTTCTTGTAAATGATATGAGAATCATTAATGTGTTTACCCCCGTTCAAGACTAAGCCCATCAACCGGAGAATTTCCGGCATGCTGGCGGTCTTGACGATGATCATGGTAAACTTCCCATCATCCAATGCGGCGTCGGGCACAATCTGCTCGAACCCCCCAATGGAATTGGTCAGTGCCAAGAGAAACATGGACGCCTTGCCGCGAAAATGACCACCGTCATAGGTCAAGTCCATATCAATGGGCTTGATCCGTGGCAAGAGCTCGGCCCCCTTCAGGAGGTATGCCAGATAGCCAAAAATGGACTTCAAGTTGGATGGGACGTCATAGGTCAACTCCGTCAGTAGTCCCCCACCGGCAATGTTGATAAAGTATGTCTCACCCGCCTGGCCGATATCCATCTTGATGGTCTGATCCTTCAGGACAACTTTCGCTGCCGCCAAAGGATCTTCGCGCGGGATGTGAAGCGCCCGAGCATAATCATTCGTGGTACCGGCAGGAATAATGGCCATTTTAGGACGATGTGGCAATCCAGCAATCCCGTTGACAACTTGATTGATCGTCCCATCGCCCCCGGCAGCCACGATCAACTCAAAGCCAGCTTTCGCCACTCTGGTCGCTTCGTTTTGTGCCGAGTTAGGATCGGCTGTGGTGGCAAAAGCACTCGTCTCGTACCCCGCCTGTTCAAACACCGCTAGAATATCAATCAGGTCTTTTTTCAAAGCTTCACGCCCTGAAGTTGGATTATAAATGACCCGTGCCCGTTTACGCATGATGTGCCTCCATTGCTCTATTGCTGTAATGCTGCCATTAACAACTTGTTAACGACTTGCGGGTTAGCTTGCCCGTGCGTTTGCTTCATGATTTGACCGACTAAGAATCCAACGGCCCGTTTCTTACCATTGTTGAAATCTTCGATGGATTGTGGATTGGACTGTAAAACATCGTCGATGATCGGCTGTAATTTAGCAGGATCTGACAATTGTACCAAACCGTTTTTCTCAACAAAAGCCTTAGGTTCCTCGCCATTGGTGATGGCCTTGAAGACCTTCTTAGCCATCTTGCTAGAAATCGTGCCATCGGAAATTAAGTTGATCATCCCGGCTAAGTTAGCCGGTGTCAGCTTCGTGGCTTGTAAATCAACGTGATTATCATTCAGATAGGCGTTAACGTCCTCTTGCAGGTAGTTAGCAGCCATCTTAGGATCTGCTTTCAAGTCAACAGCAGCATCGAAGAAGTCAGACATTTCCTTGGTCTGGGTGATAACCATGGCATCATAATCCGTCAAACCAAGCTCGTTAACGTAACGTTCGCGACGCTTAGTTGGCATTTCTGGCATAGCATCGCCGAGTTCCTTGACCCAGTCGTCACTGATTTCCAGTGCTGGCAGGTCAGGTTCTGGGAAGTACCGATAATCATCGGCACCGGCCTTGACCCGCATCAGAATAGTCTCACCAGTCTTTTCGTCAAACCGCCGCGTTTCTTGTTGCACCGCGCCGCCAGACATCAAGACTTGTTGCTGCCGTTTCTCTTCGTACGCCAACCCACGTTGGACGTAGTTGAAGGAGTTCAAGTTTTTCAGTTCCGTCTTAGTCCCAAATTTTTCTTGACCAACAGGCCGCACGGAAATGTTAACATCGACCCGCATGGAGCCTTCTTCCATCTTCACGTCGGAGATCCCGGTAAACTGAATCCGCTGACGAAGAGCTTCCAAGTAGGCATAGGCTTCAGCAGGTGAAGCGATGTCTGGCTTGGACACAATTTCAATCAACGGCGTTCCTTGCCGGTTCAAATCAACATAAGAATAGTCGCGCTCATGGGTGTTCTTTCCGGCATCTTCTTCAATATGCATTTCAGAAATACCGATTTTCTTCTTCACACCATCAACATCAACTTCAACCCAACCATCATGACCGATAGGCTTGTCGGATTGTGTGATCTGGTAAGCCTTAGGGTTATCAGGATAGAAGTAGTTCTTACGGTCAAAGTGTGTGTGTTGTTCAACCGTCGCGTGCAAGGCCAAAGCCGCAATGATGCCATCGGCGACGACACCCTTGTTGGTTGTTGGCAAAACCCCGGGATACCCAAAGTCAATGACGTTGGTGTTGGCGTTAGGATCAGCTCCGTAAGCAACGGGGGATGGGCTAAAGATCTTTGAATTTGTCTTTAACTCAATGTGGACTTCCAGTCCAATCGTAGTTTCAAAATTCATTAGTTTTGGCCTCCTAACGTTGGTACTTGTAAATGAAAGTCCGTGTTTTGTTCGAAGGCGTACCCGGCTTTGTACAGCGTACTCTCATCGAACGGCCGACCAATCAATTGCATCCCAACTGGCAAGTTGTTGCTGAAACCAGCAGGTAATGAAAGTCCTGGTAATCCAGCCAAATTAACTGGGATCGTCAGGATATCGTTCATGTACATGGTAATTGGATCCTTGATCTCAGCACCCAAGTCAAATGCAGGCGTTGGCGCAACAGGTCCCATGATGAAATCGTGGTCTTTCAAGACCGCTTTAAAGTCGTTAATGATGACCGTCCGAACCTTGGCAGCCTTTAAGAAGTAGGCGTCATAGAATCCAGCGGACAAGGAGAAGGTTCCTAACATAATCCGACGCTTAACTTCATCACCAAAACCTTCAGAACGGGATTTCACGTAGACGTCTTCCAAGTTCTTAACGTCTTGTGCCCGGTAACCATAACGAATGCCATCGAACCGTTGCAGGTTAGATGAGGCTTCGGATGAGGCGATGATGTAGTAAGCAGCAACCCCATACTTGTTGTGTGGTAAGGAAACTTCATCGACAGTGGCACCTAATTGACGATAGGTATCAGCAGCAGCCAGAATGGCGCTCTTCACGCCTTCGTCGACTCCTTCGGCCAAGAATTCCTTAGGTAATCCAATGCGCAAGCCCTTGACGCTAGTTGCATCGTTTAAGTCCTTTGCAAAATCGGGAACAGCTTGTGTTGAACTCGTTAAGTCATGTTCGTCATGTCCTGCAATGGCGCTTAAGATCGTGGCGTTATCTTTAACCCCACGCGTCAATGGCCCAATCTGATCCAGACTAGAACCAAAAGCGATCAGACCCCAACGAGAAACACGGCCGTAAGTTGGCTTCATTCCAACAACCCCGTTAAATGCGGCGGGTTGGCGAATAGAGCCACCGGTATCGGTACCTAGGGCAGCAACGACTTGACCAGAAGCCACAGCAGCTGCGGAACCCCCAGAGGATCCACCAGGAACTTTGGTTTGATCCCAAGCATTCTTCGTTTGCTTAAAAGCAGACGTTTCGGTGGAACCACCCATGGCAAACTCATCCATGTTGGTCTTCCCGACCGTGATCATTTGTGCATCAGCTAATTTAGTTGTGACCGTAGCATCATAGATAGGATTAAAGTTGGTTAAAATCTTGGAAGCAGCCGTCGTCGTTAAGTCCTTAGTGACGATGTTATCCTTGATTGCTACGGGAATCCCAGCCAAGAGTTGGTCTTCCTTAATCCCATCGGCATCAACTTTAGCAGCTTGATCCAGCGCAGCGTCTTCATTCAAGGCTAGAAAGGCATCGATTTTAGGATCAGTGGCTTTAATATTGTCGAAGGTTGCCTGCGTTAATTCCTTAGCGCTAAGCTTCTTAGCGACCAAGTCGGCGTGGAGACTGGCGAGATCTTGTTTAAAGTAATTCATCTGTTAGTTATCCTCGCTTTCGTCAATGATGGCCGGCACCTTAATGAAGCCGCGAGCGGCGTCTGGTGCATTCTTAAGCAGCGCTTGACTCTGTCCCCAATTATCGGCGACGTCTTCACGCATAACGTTTAATTGATCAGATACATTACTCGTTACTTCAACGCCGTCAGTATCAACCTCGCTGAGCGTTTCAAAAAGGCCAATAATGTCATCAAGTTGGGGCGTGAAAGCATCCAACTGGGCATCCGTAAATTCAAGCTTTGCCAAACCGGCAACGTGTTGAACTTGGTCTCGATTAATTCGATTAGCCATCAATATCCCTCTTTCTAATTTATCCGCATTCACCGTTTATCTCCAATTACTTGAAGATAAACACACATTAACATTCTACCATATATCCGCGTCACACCAAAGATTCTGATAAGAAAATGATCGTTTTTCTGTGACCTCGTTTGGACTTCGCGTGATCGGATCTAGAAAGCGGCTGGCTTTCAACTCGAAAAAAGTTCTATATGGCTTTTCTCCGGGATGTGACTACTGCCGAATGCCCATAATAACAGTTAGTCTGCACGATAACAACTCATTTACGGCTAACTTACCACTTTACCCTATAAATAAGCCGTCTCACTATCCAGCCGCCAAATCATCTTCGTCCCAACCGATGCGGAGCGGATAACACAAAAGTTGCGGAGTTCCTTCGTCAAAATGACGAAAGTGATCCGCAACTTTGCAAAATATTCACTTGCATTTAGTAACTATTGAAGACGTGACTGGTAAACTTCTTTGCCCCACTCGCCCGGGACAGGAAGCTTTGTGTCCCGTCCGTTGAAGAGACTGTAATATCAATCGGCACACCGGACGGCAGATACTTTTGTGCCGCCGTTTGCAAGTACTGCGTAAAGCTAATGATTTCTGTTTGGCTATAGAACTGGATGGTGATGTTAACGTGCATCCCTTGCAGGTTCTTACCGTCATAACGGGCTTGCGCCGTAACGCCACTCAGGTTCGGGAAAAAGTTCTCGACTTGCGTCTTGAAGTTCGTAAAGGAGCTCTCATCGTTACTGTTAGGACTGCTTGAGCCACTCTCGATTGGGAACACATAGTTCTTTTCCCCAAGCGGCGTCCAGCTCTTCACACTGGTTACACCAGCCTTATTATTCGAGTACGCCATGAAGGTTCCACCAACCAAACTATCGTTAGATGCCTGACGATAAACGGCGATCACGATTGGTACATTCTTCAACGCGGACTTCTTCCGCAGACGCTGAAGTACTGTATCAGCTGCCTTTTTGGCATAAGCCTCACCAGCTGCTTTGCTGATCTTCGTTTCGTAGGTTGCCCCATATTGGGTCTTCTTGTAATAGTCGACCGAATTTACGGCAATCCCAATTGTAACCCCGCTCAACGAAAGCTTGCTGTTCTTTTGCGTCATGTAATCCTGTTCTTCAAGTGCCTGGATGTAAACAGGATTCCGCTTAGTCGGCGAGGTTGACCCATTGCTAGTGGGATTCAACCCATCAGGATTAGACTTGGACTTTCGATCCAACCAGTTTTGCACAGTTGAAGAACTCAGATACTGACCTTCCTGGAAGACGTATTTCTTAGTTGAGAAGACCTTCTTTGAGACGCTCAGCATCCCATTCTCAAAGCTCTTCAAATTATACGTATTTCCAGAATCTTGGCTATTTGTGACCCCACGTGACTTGCTCGTCTGGTAGTGACCACTCTTGATGACACCTTCGTAGTCTCCGTCCGTCGTTTGGCCGGTCAACTGGGTACTCCCAGATTTACCACTACCGCCAGAACTCGAAGACATACTGGAACTACCTAAATTACCACACGCAGCCAAAAATAATGGAACCGCAGCTAACGCGATAAAAGTTCGTAACCGTTTCACGACTTGTTTCCTCCTAAAGGTCATCATTTATTCTCATCCATTGCCGCCTGCAATTGTGCTTCATTCCAAACGGGAACGTTTAGGCTCTGAGCCTTAGCAAGTTTGCTACCAGCCGCTTCACCAGCAATCAACAGGTCCGTCTTCTTAGAAACAGACCCGGTGACCGTGGCACCATGCTGCTCCAACCATACCGTGGCCTCTGGCCGGCTCAGCTCTTGAAGTTTCCCTGTCAGAACCACACGTTGTCCAGCAAACTGTCCCTCGATCTCAGTGGGCATTGTCGCCCCACTGGTATAAGTCAGGTTAACACTAAGGTCTGCAAGCTCATGAATCAGGTCTCGGACCTGCTCATTGCTAAAGTACGTCACCACACTATCGGCAATAATGCCACCGATGGTATCGATGGCCGCAATCGTCTCACTATCGGCAGCCATCAAGCTGTCAATGTCGCCAAATTCTGCCGCAATAGAGCGGGCAGCCTTGGCCCCAACGTGACGAATGCCTAAACCAAATAGCAAACGTTCTAATGAATTATTGCGACTATTATCGATTGCTGTCAAGAGGTTTTGGGCCGACTTCTCCCCAAATTTATCTAAAGTTAATAATTGGTCGGCAGTTAGCCGATATAAACTGGCAACATTGCTCACCAATTTTCGGTCAAACAGCTGTGCCACAATCTGTGGGCCCAGACCAGCAATGTTCATCGCATTTCGAGAGGCAAAGTGATTCATCCCCTCAGCCAGTTGGGCAGGACAGTTGGGATTGATACAACGCAAGGCAACTTCCTCATCCAAGTGAACCAATTCCGCGCCACAAGAAGGACAGTGTGTTGGAATCGGATAGCGTTTGGCATCCGCCGGACGTTTAGCCGCAACAAATTGTGAAATCTCAGGAATGATGTCCCCCGCTTTATGCAGCAACACCGTATCACCGATCCGGATATCCTTAGCTTCCAGATAGTCTGGATTATGAAGGGAAGCCCGAGCGACTGTGCTTCCAGCCAATGCGACTGGTACCATCACAGCAGTTGGCGTAACAATTCCTGTCCGTCCCACGGTCCATTCGATATCCAAAATTTTCGTTTGAACTTCTTCTGGTGGGAACTTGTAGGCAATTGCCCAACGCGGCACCTTGACCGTGGCCCCCAATGACCGCTGTAATGGCAATGAATTAGCCTTGATGACGATACCATCGATCCCGTATGGGAGATTGCTTCGCTGCTCCTGATAGCGGTCGATGTACGTCCCGACCTCGGTCATGTTGCGTGCAATCTGGTAACTTGGGTTAGTTGTGAAACCCAACCCTGCCAGTTCATCTAGCAATCCGCTCTGTGTCCGTGTATTCAGCGGTTCGTAGTCTGCAATATTATACATAAAAGTTGCGAGCTGGCGATCCGCCGTAACCTGAACGTCCAGTTGCCGCAGCGACCCCGCCGCAGCGTTCCGCGGATTGGCAAAGGGTGCCTTACCGGCTGCTTCCCGTCGTTCATTTAGCGCCAAGAAGGCCGCCTTAGGCATGTAGCACTCGCCCCGCACGTCAATGGTCAGTGGTCGACTCAGCGTTTGCGGAATCGACTTGATTGTCTTCAGATTGGCCGTGATATCCTCACCAATCTGACCGTTCCCCCGCGTGGAACCCTGAACAAACTCCCCGTTTTCATAACGTAATGAAATAGCCAGACCATCGATCTTCAATTCACAGTTATAATCAAAATCCTCTTCAACATTAGCTCGAAGCCGTTCATCGAATTCCCCCAACTCCTCCAGTGAAAAGACATCGCCCAAAGAAAGCATCGGAATATCATGTGTGACCTTGGGTAAGTCTCCTCGCGTTGTCCCACCGACTCGCTGTGTAGGTGATTCCGGTGTCACAATATTAGGAAAGGCCGTCTCCAGCGCAACCAATCGCGCATAGCTCCGGTCATAGACGTCATCCTCCACAGCTGGTGCATCTGCATCGTAATATTGCTTACCCCACACCATAAGCTGAGGACGTAACTCTGCCGCTTCGCTCGCAGCCTGTTCTTCGGTTAAAGTATTAATGGGTTTATCAGTCATATTAGCCTCCCACGTTAACTTTTTAATCAACTCGCTTGATGGGTGCAAAGGCAGCTAACAGCCGCTTGACACCCTGTTCTGGAAACGCAATATCGAGTTCAGCATCTTCACCGGTACCGCTAACCTTAACGACGGTTCCGATTCCCCACTTCTTGTGACTGGCCTTGTCACCAATACTCCAGGCAACCTTGCCAGCACCTGTACCCGTTGGTTCACTAACCCGACCAGTCTTGCCATGATACGGCGTAGCCACAGCACTGGCTGTTCGCCGAGCAAATGGGACATCTTGACGGTTAGGCGTTAACCCAGCCTTACTTTCACTGTAATCCAAGTGTAGTAATTCTGGCGCAATTTCAGTGATGAACCGTGACTCAGGGTTGTTCTGCCGCCGACCGTAGAGCATTCGCGAGTACGCATTGGTGAGATACAGCTTCTGCTGTGCCCGTGTGATCCCAACATAGGCCAGACGACGTTCTTCTTCCAACTGATCATCTTCAAGCATCGCCCGTGAAAGTGGGAAGATACCTTCTTCAAGCCCCATAAGAAAGATCACTGGGAATTCCAGTCCCTTAGCGGCATGTAACGTCATTAGTGTCACCTCGGCAGGTTCCTCCTCAACATCGTCTTGTGCTGAGACCAAGGCCAAATCGGCCAAAAATTCAACCAACCGATCATCATTTTCATCGTGATCTTCGTTATCCCAACCATCATCAAACTTTTGCGTCACGGACAGAAATTCCTCAATGTTTTCAATTCGCGTCTCAGCTTCCAAGGACTTGGAAGCCTTCAAGGCGGCCATATAACCAGTCTGATCCAGTAATTGACTGGTTATATCGGATACCGTCGCCGTGGCGGCAACATCTTGCACAGCCTTGATGGTCAGTCCAAATTTTTCCATGGCATTTCGAATCCGGGCGCCCAAGTTCGTCGCAAGGCTGACATTTTGCGTGGCCTCTAACTCGGACCAGCCATTAAAGTCGGCAAAGTCCCGCAACTTCGTCAGGCTCGTTGCACCAATCCCCCGCTTGGGTTCATTGATGATTCGTTCCAAGCTCATCGAATCAGCCGGATTAGCAATCAGAGTCAGATAAGCTAAAACATCCCGAATTTCCTTACGGTCGTAGAACTTGTGCCCGCCGACCATGGTGTACGGGATGTTGGCCTTCACCAGAGTTTCTTCAATCACTCGTGACTGCGCGTTGGTCCGATACAGAACCGCAAAGTCACCGTAATCGTGATGGTTCTGCTCACGTTCTTCCTGGATCTTTGCCACGACATAGTGTGCTTCATCATTTTCATTTTGGCCACGGTAGTAAGAGATTGGGTCTCCCTCTGGATTTTCCGTCCAGAGATCCTTCTTTTTCCGGTTCACATTGCGCTGAATAACATCATTGGCGGCCTTCAAGATTGTCTTGGTTGACCGATAGTTCTGTTCCAGCATGGTGACGTGCGCATCGGGATAGTCATGTTCAAAGTTCAAAATATTTTCCATGTTGGCACCCCGCCAACCGTAAATACTCTGATCCCCATCCCCAACGACACAGAGGTTATTAAACTTCTTAGCCAACATGTTGACCAGCATATACTGGGCATCGTTGGTATCCTGATATTCATCCACGTGAATGTATTGGAACTTGTCCTGATAGTGTGCCAAGACTTCTTTTTCATCGTTAAATAACTTAATCGTTAGCATAATCAGATCGTCAAAGTCCATGGCCTGGTTGGCCTTCAATTGGCGTTGATAGCTTTCATAAACATCAGCAACCGTTGTTTCAAACGGATTCCCTGCTGCTTCACGCATCATCGCTGGCGTCTGCAAAGCATTCTTGGCATTCGAAATGGCCCCTAGAACTGAGCGCGGATCAAACTTCTTAACATTCAAATTCTGGTCCTGTAAGACTCGCTTGATCAGTGTCCGTTGCTCCCCGGTATCGGCAATCGTAAAGGCCCGATTATATCCTAATTTATCAGCATCTCGTCGTAAAATACGCACACACAGGGCATGGAACGTGGAGACCCAAACGTCGTTACCGTCAGGGCCTAAAAGTTTGGCCACCCGTTCACGCATTTCCTTAGCTGCCTTATTCGTAAAGGTAATTGCTAGGATTCGCCACGGCATGACGTTGTTGTGCTCAATCAAGTAAGCTACTCGGTGCGTTAAGACTCGTGTCTTACCACTACCGGCACCTGCCAATACCAGAAGGGGCCCCTCAGTCTGAAGGACGGCCTCCGTTTGCTTATCATTCATGCCAGTTAACAATTCTTCTCCTGCCACCGTGAACACAATCCTCTCTGTAGTTAGTCCTGACTATTATAGCAAAATTCTAGGGCTTTCGACACCGCCGAGCTCTAAATAAGTCGATTCCCGTTTCCCTAGACATCACTGAACTCGGCAACCAAATGTGCCTCGCAGTTCAATACGCTCGCTCTATTAAATTTTTGAGTTTCCATTGGAAATATCGCACAAATTTACGTACATACGTTCCCCTATTGTCATCTGTCATTGTAGCAAATATCTTGAGCCACGCCTACCGCTCTCAGTCACATTTTAAAATCTCTTATTATAAAACTGAAGGTTGAAAGATGAAATGTTCATGTTACTCTTGCAACAGTAGAGGGTTATCACCGTTAAACTAGTTGAAATGGGCGCACTCCGGCGGCCAGGAATTCCGCTTGCTGTGGGGAACACCTCCAGCCAAAGGACGGGCTTCCAGCTCGCCTGAAAGCCGCCAAGTTCAGGCGTCTCTCAGGTCGTCCCACGATGTAAGGCCGGGAGAAAATCGCCCGGTCTTACATCGTCGACACTGCTAGCTCCATCCCTGGCCGCCTCCGGCTCTGATTGTGCACGTCAATTTCAAACACTGAATCCCAAATGGTTCCTAAAATTCAAGCATAAAACAATAACGTTTCTATAGATACAATCCGCGTTACCACAGACCAACTACGTCAGCCGAGAGGTCGGCAGATATGGGCTCAGGCGCGTCGTTCTACTTAGTCAGGGGGTGCTTTTCCCACTGGCTTAGTAGAAAACCAAGCTTGTAGACTCGGTTCTTTCGAGGCTTCAAGTTGTGTTCGCACCGTTCCAGCCCATATCTGCCGGCCGGTAAGGCGATGTTTGGACAACGTTACCTAATTTTAGGCCCAGTATCGTTGTGACAACAGTCATAATGAGTGTTTTGAAACTTTTAACCTTCAGTTATGAAACTAATATCAACCGGATAAAAGTTAGTGGTCAACCAATGAAGACAACAAAAACTGCATCTCCCTGGCACCGTTAACATCCAGGTCAATGCAGTCTCACGTTAAATTTTACTCATCAATTAGTCTTGTTCATCCGGTGCCGCACTTGTGGGCGCGACGGATGCCTCGTCCGACCAGATTCCCGTGTCATCCAATCGATCTAGAATTGGCTTAATACTGTCCCCTTGAACAGCAATGTGGCCCATGACATCGTCATCTTCTTGATGCTTCAAGTGATAGAACGTAAAGTGCCAGTCGGCTTTCAGTTGCCACTGAGTCCGCATCGCAGGCAGTTGCGCCGTCGTAAAGGCTACGGTCACAGCTGGCGTTAAAATGTGTGCAGACGCCAATGGTAAGCCGGCAATTGCTCGCAGATGTTGGTCAAATTCCGTCAAGTTCGCTGCAGCCTCGAAAACGTACCCGGTCTCACTTGGGGCAGGAACAATCTTCTTAACGTAAATGGCACCACTACTGGTGAGATAGAAGGACACTTCGAAGACGCCCACGTAATTGACGTGTTTAGTCACTTCCGTTGCTATCCGCTGAATTTCACCAGCAACGGCATCATCAACCTGTGCCGGTACCCACGTCCGCACGGGACGATCGTCGACTGACTGTGTTTCCGTAATTGGAAAGGCTTGACCATTACCGTCTTGATCCCGGGCCACGATAATGGAATACTCGCGATCATAGGCAACCTGAGACTCCAAAATGTACGTCCCCCAGTCGAGAAGACCGGCAGCCTTAGCAATATCCGTCTGCGTCTTAATGACCAATTCGCGGCCCCGAGACCATTCCTTTTGAATCGGCTTCAAGACACACGGGTAACCAATTGAATTGATGGATTGATAGACATCATCCAAGTTGATAATCGTGGCATACGGCGCGATATTGACGTTCAACTGTTCAAAGAATGCTCGCTCCAGAAGCCGATCCTGCATCATTTCGAGCATGTCCGAACCCTGGGGTACCCGCGTATACTGGGCCAAGAACTTCACAACACTCGTGCTGACCCGGTCAGAATCGTAAACGATTGCGGCACAACTCTCTGCAAAGTGTTGCAGTTTCTCACTATCTTTAGTACTGCCGACTGCTTTAAAATCAGCCAATTGTAATGCTTCACTCGTTTCGTCAGCGCCGTATGCACCAACACGTAACCCCATTTTACGGGCGGTAGTCACTAACATCGCGGCATTTGCACTGTTACCGATCACCCCAATAGTATCTCCAGGATATAAGACCGTGTTCGCCAATTTGCTCCCTACTTTCTAACTCGAATTTGGATAGTTGCTAAACTTAATATGAGACTTCATTATTTATTCTAAAGTTTGCGTGCTGAATAAACAAGCAAGGTGTTTAGTTAATCTTCCGCAAAAGTAACCGTGTTATTCTCAAAGGCAGCGATACTTGCCAAGGCTTCTAATTGAATACCTGCATCCGTGACCATTTTGTGACCTTTTTGGAACCGTTTCTCAATCACGACACCCACACCGGCAACCTCGATCTGTGCCGTCTTAGCAATATCGAGTAGTCCCTGAACAGCCTGACCATTAGCTAGAAAATCGTCGATGATCAGGACACGATCCTCAGAACTGAGGAAGCGACGATCAATTGAAATGTCGTTCGTCACCTGTTTGGTATATGAGTATACTTTCGCTGTATAAAGGTGGTCCGTCAATGTGAGACTCTTGTGCTTACGCGCAAAAATAACGGGCACATTCAGATGCAACCCAGTCATGACTGCAGGTGCAATTCCCGAAGACTCCACCGTCAAAATTTTGGTGATGCCTGCGTCGGCAAAACGTCGGGAAAATTCGGCGCCCAACTGATCCATTAATTGCGGATCCACTTGGTGATTCAAAAAATTATCGACCTTGAGGACGTTTCCCGGTAATACGGTTCCATCTTGGCGAATGCGATCTTCTAAAAGTTTCATGACAGTGCGACCTCCATTTAATTCTTCTTTGTATCTCATCTGCATCGTCAATTAAGGTATAAACAATCACGAATGAGACACGTTTAAACCTATTTTACCCGATTGAACCTTAAAATCACAACGGCTGTGGCCGAAATTTAAGAAGGTTTAACCAATCCATAAGCCAAGCAACTCAGCTAAGACCGTGGTCAACGCTAGAATAGCCAAGTTACGAACGGCTAAAATAAATGTTTGCTTTTTAACCTGAATTCGGAAAAAAGCCGCCACATTTCGATAAATTAGTGGGATACTGATTAAGGACAACAGGGACCAGACTGGCAAATCACCAATCAAGACACTCGCTATCAATGACAAATACCCGACAATGTAGAACCCAGCAAATAGCCATAAGGAACGTTGTTTGCCCAAATAATAGACAATAGTCTTGCGATCCAAGTCAAGGTCTTCCTTTGCGTCACAAATGTTATTGGCTAACAATAGTGCAGCAATAGCCATAACCGCAACACCTGAGGACAGTAAGACTCGGGCCATGAGTCCACCCGTAAATTGTGTTGTCTGATAAAGGTTCAAGTAAACGGTAATTAACATAATCAGATAACCCATGGTAAAGCCGGCGAAGAATTCGCCAGTTGGGGTACCAGATAGTGGGCGCGGGCCACCGGCATACAGGTAACCCACTAGAAAACAGAGCACACCCATAATCAGCAACGGCCAACCGGTAACCCAGACCAAGTACACCCCAATGATTCCTGCGACGACGGCAAAACTAGCCATCAGGGCAAACACCCGATGGATGTGGAGATGCTGAACCCCGATGATGTTGGTCTTCTTTTTCCACTCAGCGGCCTGATTGCCAGCCTTCGTATAATCTTGATAGTTATCATTGATATCAACGGCCATGTTGAACAGTAGCATGGCGATAAAGAACAGCACCGTGACCCCCCAGTTTAACTGATGGAAGTTGGCCTGAACAAAGATTAGGCCTAATAGAAACGGCCAAACGGACGCAATTTTCGCTTTAATTTCGACTAATTCAAAAAAGATTTTGAGTGTCAACGTAATCCTCCCGCAAATAAATTCTAATTAGATGATAACCTTTATTTGACAACGTTTCCACTTGCCAGTAAGATAAATTTTAACGTACATATAGTGAGGTGCAGTATGGATCGACAACTTTGGCGGCAATTTCCCCAGGTGGAACCGCAACTCGTCGCGCTACAAGACTACTTGTTAGCCGCGGTCCAGTTAGATAACCAACCCATCCACAGCAAAATATTAGCTTTACTCAACGCCGGCGGTAAACTCTTACGTCCCGGCTACTTTTACTTATTCGCCGAATTTGGCGATAACGCATCCCCAGCACAGCTTCAAGCTGGTGCCGCGGCTTTGGAGATTCTCCATGTCGGGACGTTGATTCACGATGACGTCATCGATGAATCCCCAACTCGTCGCGGTGTCCGCACAATTCAGATGAAATACGGTCAACGTAATGCCATCTATGCTGGCGACTTTATGTTCACCGCCTACTTTAATCAGGTGCTCAAATCCACTGACGATCGTACGCTGGTGCAGACCCACATTGATGCCATGCACCGGATCCTTCAGGGTGAACTCAGCCAGATGGCGCTGAACTACCAAGAGCAAGTGAGCGTGGATGCTTACCTCAAGGAAATCGCTGGTAAAACGGCAGAACTCTTTGCCCTAAGCTGCTATCAGGGCGCTAAATTAGCGGGGGCTCCGGCCATCGTCAGCGATATCGCCCGTGAAATTGGGCTGACCATTGGGAGCGCCTATCAGATTTTGGATGACATTCTCGATTACGCTGGCGACCCTAAGAAGACACGCAAGCCGGTGCTGGAGGACCTACGTTCGGGAGTTTACTCACTGCCACTGATTCTGGCAATTCCCCAGGCACCACGCGACTTTCACCACCTACTGAAGAAGAAACAAAACATGTCAACAGCTGATATTGACCGTGTTCAGGCGCTTGTAACCCAGCACAATGGTGTCGACGCGGCTCGACAGCTCGCCACAGAATTAACCGACAAGGCCTTGGCCTTAATCGATCGTTTGCCAGCAGGTCAGGCGAAGACCGATTTGACCCAATTGACGGGAATGCTACTCCGTCGAGATCACTAGTTGATAATGTCCACTATACAGGAGTCTGATCGAGAAACTAGGAGAATCGTACCGAGTCCCTTAGTTGCCCGCAGTTCCAATTATTTCGCTATCAAATTAGACAAATACTCGCAAAGTCACTGACATAATTGTTAGTGGCTTTTTAGATATCAGCTAGCGATTCAGTGCTGAAATAACGCGGTTCGCGAACCATACTATCAGGCATTTTAACTACTTAAAGGGTGGCTACGATTACTGAGCGATTCCCTTGCGAATAGACCGACCTTTCCGTATCATGACAGTTGAGCCCAGCAAGTACCACACAATGTTCGCTCTCAGTATTTCAATATCAAGACTCGCCAACCAAGTTATCGCAAGTTTTCACACAACCAACAAGCAGTGACATCATCCACTTTCTAGCATAGAAAAACGTTTCCTTTGCTCCGTCAGATACAAACACACACCCAACACATCCCATAGACAACGATCCCTATGGGGCCATACAAAACGCTGGACTCGTTCCACGTTTCACAGGCAGCATAGAATCCTCTGGACAACCCACCAGAGGATTTTTTTGAAAATAAAAAGAATCGTCTTTGCAACGATTCCTTCCAATCTCAAAATACGATTTTTAACGACCGCGGTCCAAGTCATACAGCGACTGGAATCGTGGATTGTCCCGATACAGTTCCGCCGGGGTCCCCTGCATATCGAAGTGGCCGCCCTCAATGAAGCGAACTTGATCGACGTGATTGATTCCCGCCAAATGGTGTGTCACCCAAATGATTGTCTTGTCATGAAGCACATCAAACACCGTATCCAACAAATGTTGCTCGGTGATGGGATCCAGGCTGACGGTGGGTTCATCCAAGATAATAATTGGCGCATCCTGCAACAGGATCCGTGCCAGAGACAGCCGTTGTCGTTCCCCACCGGAGAAACGACTTCCAGCCTCCTGTACCTGCGTCTGATAGCCGGCGGGCAAACGCGTGATCAGGTCATCCAACTCAACGGCCTTAACCGCCGCCATGACCTCCTCATCGGACGCATTGAGGTTCCCTAACCGCACATTGTTCATAACTGTCGTGTTAAATAGGTATGGCTGTTGGTCAAGCACCCCAAACAGCTGGGCGCGCTGATCCTGTAAGCGAGCGATGGGTTCGCCATTCAATGTCACCTGGCCGCTCGTCGGTGTTTCATCACCCAACATCAGCTTCAGTAGCGTGCTCTTCCCGGTTCCACTTGGTCCCAACAAGGCAAGCTTTTCACCGGGATGTAACGTTATTGATAAATCGTCAATGACCTCACGAGCTGCTCCGGGATAGGTAAATTTAACGTGATCCAGCTTTAGTTCGGTTAAATCGCCAATCGTCGTCTGGGCAACCTGTTCCGGTTCATTTTCATCCAACGCGTTAACCCGCTTGATGGAATCCTGATAGACTGGCCACTCGCTGACCCCCTGACTCATATCGGCAAAGGGTTCCACCGTTGGGAACAGCGCCAATCCGAAGGCAGCGACCCAGTTGGCTTCCGCTTGATTGTGTGTAAACATGACGCCAGCCCACCACACCAGTAGAATGACCGCCGCACCAAAGATAAACTGAATGGCAAAGTTACGCCACCACTGGAAATGGTGGTCGGCCCGTCGCAACGTCGCAATCTTATCGATAGGCGCATCTTGTTGCGCAAGGAAATCATGCCGCCGACCCGAAATCAGCCAATCACCCAAACCCAATACAGCATCAGTCAATTGGGTGTAAAAGGTTCGTTGCACCTGCCGCGCTTGGAACTCTCGCCGACCATTGACGGCCACCGAAAGCAATGGCATCACGATGACGATGACGCCCAGCAATATTAGCATCAATAGCCCAAAGGCCCAGTTGAAATAGCCAATACCGATCACGACGAATGCGTAGAGCAGCCAACCAATGACCAAGGGGAATACTGTCCGCAAATACAGGTTCTCAATGTGGTCAATGTCCTCAGCCAAAATGCTTAAGACATCCCCGGTCTGATGCGTCTGACGAATTGCGACCGCCTGCTTCTCAACGGCCTCATACAGTCGTTTCCGAAAGTCAGAGACGATACGCAGCACCCAGTTATGGCTGGTCAACCGTTCCGCATAACGAAAGGCCGGCCGACCGATACCAAAGGCCCGTGCGAGAACGATAGGCACGTAGATCATCAAAATATTGTAGGGATGAGTGGCAGCTCGGCTAATCAGATAGCCGGAGTTGAACATCAACGCGCCCCCACAGAAGAACGTCATAAACCCTAGGAACAGGACCAATACCAGCAGCTTCTTATAGCGACGGAGATATGGCATGACCCAGTGATCATTTTTAAATGTCGCAAAGAATCCCTTCATTTGACCGTCGCCCCTTCCATTTCAGATCGCAACCGAACGTACGCGCCACCCTGTTTCTGGAGTTCAGCGGGCGTCCCCTGTTGGACGATCTCACCGTGATCCATAACCAAGATATAATCCATTTCATTCATCCAATGTAACCGGTGCGTTGCGAAGAAGACCAGATGGTTATTGAAGACTGGCAGCATCGTCTGTTTCAACTCAACTTCTGTCTCAATATCCAAATGTGCTGTCGGTTCGTCAAACAGAAGAATCCGCCGCGAGTCATCTAGGAAGGCCCGCGCCAACGCGATTCGTTGCGCCTGTCCCCCACTAACGCCCCGCGCACCCTCTCCAATTGGCGTATCTAACCCACTTGGTAGTGTGTCAATCCAATCGGTCAATCCAGCCTTCGCCGCAGCCGCAGTAACCGCCGCGTCACTCGCAGCAGGCGCATAGAAGGCGAGATTATCCCGCAAGCTAGCATGAAAGAGATATGGCGCCTGAGGAATGTAGACGAAACTGTGTTGCCAAGCCTGCTGATCGAGATGTGGGACGGCTGTTCCGCGCACGTTGATTTGCCCATCATCCGGGCTCAAAAAACCGCCCAGCGTGTTGATCAACGTAGATTTCCCGGAACCAGAAGCCCCAATGATCCCCACCTTTTGAAAGCCATGAACCTCAAAATTAATAGCCTTCAGCGTTGGCTTGTCAGTGGTCCCATAACTGACGTTGACGTGATCAAATTTAATCGTATCATCCGCCTGCCAAACGGGATCACGTGCGGGTAACAAATCCCGATCAGTTGGTGTCTCACGTTGTAAAACATCCAAAACCGACGTCAGCGCATTCTTCCCGTTTAACGTGGCATGGTAATCGTTCGCAAAGTTGCGAATGGGGGCAAAATAATCCGGCGCTAGGGTCAAAATAATTAAGGCCGGCAACAACTGAATCGAACCATTCATCAAACCAAATCCCAAGAACACGGCGATAATAGCAATGGACAAGGTCGTAAAGAAATCGAGTGCAAACGTTGAGGTCATCGCAATGGTCAGAGTCGACATGGTCTTTTTTCGATAGTCTTCACTCACTTGATAGACATTGTTGGCATAAGTCTTATTCAGACCCAGTTGCTTCAACGTCGGTAACCCACGCAGAGTATCGACGAAATGGTTAGACAACCGTTGGTAGCCCGCATACTGCCGGTCGGCTTTAGCCTGTGCTGCTAACCCCAGAATAATCATGAAGAAGATGATCAACGGGTAAATGGCTAACAGGAACAGCGCCTCTTTCCACTGGATAAAGGCTATGTAAATCAAGACGATCCACGGCGTCAAAGACAAGTCTAATACCTTGCCGATAATCAGCATCAAATACGTCTGAATCTTATCGATACCCTCAAGACCCATGGTGACCACGTTCCCGGTCCCCTTCTGCGCAACGACACTGGGTCCCAAATCAAACAGTTTAGCCATAAATTGCTTCCGCAAGGTCTTCGTCGTTTTCTCTACGAACGGATATAGAAGCCAGTTCTGTGCCAACGTTAGAAGATGGCGAGCGAGAAAAGCCACGGCAAACAGTGCCAGCGGTGCCACAATGGTGCGCACGGATTTCATATGCCACAGATTAACGATGGCAATCGACAGGTAGCGGGCCTGAAAGATAATCATGAAGGCCTGAATAAACGTCAGGACAGCCATGACTGCTGCGGCTGGCTTGACGCCTGGAAATTTAAAAACACGTTGATCGATCAAAATAACGCCCCCTCTAAACAAGTAAGTCTCATTGCTATGATACAGCTTTCACCGCCACATTTCGAGCGCTTACATCGCTGACTTGTGCCATCTTCTACCACTTTGCACGACTACCGATGGCCGCATCCAATCAAAAAGGACGCCGCCCGAAGACGACATCCCCAATTGCGCTAATTTAAGCTAGGCACTCTGCTTTGGTGAAGCCAAGCGCTTGTAGAAGACCCAGTAACTCCAGATGAAGTAGATCAGCACGATCGGCAGGATACTGAACGTGAGAATCGTCATCAGGTGAAGCGTGTAAGGTGAATTTGAAGAATTCTTGATCAGTAATGAATTGGCTGGATTATTGGCAATCATGACCCGTGGGAATAGCCCATTGAAGATCAGAACAACCACACTAATCAGCGATAACCCACTCCCAATGAAGGACAGCCACTCGTGGTTCCCCAGAACACCCCAGTATGCCAAGGCGGTGAAGATCACCAGTGCAACCACAATGGCCGTCGTGGTCATTGGCTTCTTATCGAAGAAGTCGGTGGAGAAGAACAGTAGAACGGCGAAGAGTACTTCCCCGGCAAACAATACTGGGTAAAGAATCTTATTCCAAGCCAAGGCCCGGTCCCGCAATCCGCCAGAGGTCTTCAGCCGAATGAAGTTCAAGCCATGAACCAGACTCAAGACGGTCACAGCAACCCCACCAACGAGGGAGAACAGGTTGACGTAATCACCAAAGTGGGCGGTCATGTCCCCATTTTTATCGATCGGCATCCCGGCAATCATCGCCGTAAACAGCATCCCAAAGAGGAAGGCTGCACAGAAGCTACCGATAGTCGATGCCCATTCCCAGAAGCTCCGCCAAGTATCCGTTTTCATATTCGCCCGGAACTCGAAGGAAACGCCCCGGAAAATCAGGGCAGCTAGAATCAGGAATAAAATCAGGTAGAAACCAGAGAATAAGGTGGCATACCACATTGGGAAGGACGCGAACATCGCCCCACCAGCAGTAATCAGCCAAACTTCGTTGCCGTCCCAGTGCGGGCCGATGGTCTTGATGACCACGTCCCGTTCGTCACTGTCTTTGGCGAAACTCTTCACTAACATCCCGACACCGAAGTCGAACCCTTCAAGGAAGAAGAAACCACTAAACAACACGCCAATTAGAATGAACCATACAAACTGCAGGCTAGTCATGGTTGAACGCCCCCTTCGAGTAAGGATCTAACTCTTTCGTATCACCGGCTGAGTAACCATCGGTATTCTCGGCATCCGGCCCAGCCTTTAACGTCCGGTGGCAGAGGATAATCATGATGAGCCCCATGATGGCAAACATGGCAAAGTATACGATGTTCGTTGTCAGCAATGAGGCAACAGATACATTTGGCGAAACCGCATCGGCAATGGTCAATAGACCATAGACGATCCAAGGGTAACGCCCAAATTCAGTAATAAACCAACCAGCGGTGTTTACAACAAATGGTAACCACAAGCACAGTCCCATAATGTAGAGGAACCAGCGTTGCTTCATAATCAGTTGCGACCGCTTACGGTTAAAGATTAAGCCCACGATGGCGAGTAAGGCAAACAGGGCCCCAGCACCTGACATAATTCGGAAGCTCCAGAACAGCGTCTTGGTTGGGACGTAGTAATTCATGTCGCTCCCAAACTTCTTATCGTACTTCGCGTGCATATCTTTATTGACTTGATTCATGCCTTTAACGGTCCCGGTCGTCTTGTGATAACTCAATAAGTTCAGAACGTAAGGTACATCGACGGACCAGGTCGTCTTATGTTGCTTCGTATTGAAACCAGAGACAGCTGCCCATTCACCCTTGTTGGTTGAGTTCTTGTAGAGCCCTTCCATGGCAGCGAACTTCATGGGCTGGTTGTTGATCAGGTAACGACTCTGCAGGTCCCCAGTTGCGATGGACCCCAGAGAGAAGATTAAACCGATAACCAAGGCAACGTTTAATGACTTCCGATAGAAGTCCACGTGGTCTTTCTTAAGTAAACGCCAAGCACAGCACCCAGCAATGACAAAGGCAGCGGTTACAAAAGCCCCGAAAATAACGTGCGGGAACTCATTCCACAGCTGCGGATTCCCAATCACTTTACCAAAGCTGACCATTTGAACGTGACCAGTCTTTTGGTTGATGATGTAACCCAGAGGATTTTGCATGAAACTGTTGGCCGCCAAAATCCATAATGCAGATAGTGAAGACCCAAACATGACTAACCAAATAAAGAGCGTGTGGACCCATTTATTGAAACGGTCCCAAGTAAACATCCACATCCCAATGAACGTGGATTCCAAGAAGAATGCAGCCAGGGCTTCAATGGCCAATGGTGCACCGAAGATGTCCCCCATGAACCGAGAGTATTCGGACCAGTTCATCCCGAATTGGAACTCTTGGATGATACCGGTAACTACACCGACGGCGAAACTGTAGAGGAACATTTTGCCCCAGAACTGTGCCATCTTCTTGTAGTCCTCATCACCCTTGATGGCATACATGGTTTCCATGACTGCCACCACGAAGGCTAACCCGATTGAAAATGGAACGAAGAAGAAGTGAAAGACAGTGGTCATTCCAAATTGGAACCGCGCTAGGCCTAGGATATCCAGACCAAGATTTAGCATTTTTCTAACCTCCCCAAACGTTATTAGTGTAAATAAATAATTGCTGTCTTGTGTTCATTATATCTAGTGATAAGTGAATTTTCAATGGTTGGGCCTTAATATCCCCAAAGATGATGGTATATATTCGAAATTCGTGTGTTAATTGTTCGCTGACTTTCGTAACACATCTGAAAATGTGTGCCATTGTCGACAAGAAATTATGCATGCGCTTTCAAATTTAACGGATAAAATACACAAAGTCGTGCTAAAATAATAGATAAGTAATAGGTATGAGGAGGTTTTTCATCATGACAGAACGCGTACTTGCCTTACAACCCTTGGCAGCAGAACAACGGATGCAATTAGAAAAGACTGGTGTCGAAGTCGTCGACGCTGAGAATTGGGAATCAGCCCCCATCACCATCATCTTTGGGTGGGACAAAAAGGTTGGTCCAGCAGCATTGATGGCACCAAATAACCAGGTCAAATGGATTCAAACGGTTAGCGCCGGAATCGACTACTTGCCGTTGGACTGGATCAAGGCCCATGATGTTCAGGTAACCAATGCCAGTGGCGTCTACTCACCGGCGATTGCGGAATCAACGTTGGGTTATCTGTTGTATTTCGTGCGGGGCTTCAATGAAGCCGTGAAAAATCAGGCCGGCCATTTCTGGCAGGTGCCTGCACGGGATGATTTGAGCATGTTGGCAAGTCAGAAGGTCGTTATCTATGGTACCGGGAGTATTGGCCAAGCCATTGCCAAATTACTGAATGGTTTTGGCAATTACCCTTGTGGGGTCAACCGTTCGGGTCACCCAGTAGACGGCTTTGCAAAAACGGTTAGCTTAGATAACGATAGCCCCCTGTTGAAGGATGCGGACGTGGTCATCAATGCCATGCCAGCTACCAGCACGACCGTCCACTACTTCGACGATAGTTTCTTCAAACAATTGGATGGCCTCAACATTTTCGTCAACGTGGGCCGTGGCAAATCGGTCGATCAACAGGCCTTGATGAACGCTCTCCTTTACCAAAATGTATTGCACGCGGCACTGGACGTGTTCGAGACAGAACCCCTAGCCAAGGATTCTCGGCTGTGGGACTATCCGAATGTGTTGGTTACGCCGCACCAAACAGGATTTGCTAAGGAAAACACGAAACCAATTCTGGATATTTTCGAGAAGAACCTAACAAGTTGGCTAGCTGATGGTAGCTTAGCGGTTAACTTGACGAATGTGGGTTTGGGGTACTAAACCTTTAGATCACAAAAATGGACACCAAGGAGATTGCCTTGGTGTCCATTTTTTTAAGTTTTAATTTAATACCCGCCACCGGGTCCGCCGTTAGAACTACCAGCATCCCCATTACTGCCAGTCGTATCCGTACTGGTCGTCGTGGTTGTTGCCGTATCCATGTTGGCAATTGTTCCGGTCTTTTTATATTCAAGACTCAAGCCGTTGCGAATATAATTTGTCACCCGTTGAAGTTCGGTTTTTGAGGCCACTTCCATACTCTGGCTGTTAATGGTCTCACTCGTCCCTTGTAGATGGGTCGTCTTAATATGCTTTGTCGCCGACAGATAGTTCGTGGCTAAGGCCGTCAAATCGTTGAACGTCAGATCCGTCTGGGTTTGCTTCGTCAGTGAACTAATAAACTTCTCGTTGAGTAATGTGCTAACGGAGCCGGACTTCTTCAGCAAGGCCATGATGACCTTCCGTTGCCGCGTTTGTCGTCCGTAATCCCCCTTCGGATCATCATCACGCATCCGGGAGTAAGCTAAGGCTTTCTTCCCGTTCATATGCGTCTTGACGCCCTTCTTAAAGGTATACCCGCCATAACTGAAGCTCAGCGTTGGGGTCAACGTGACCCCGCCGACTTCGTTGATAATCTTTTCCATCCCACCCATGTTGATGATGGCATAGAAGTCGATTGGCACATTCAGCATCTGTTGAACGGTCGTGATGGCCGTCTTGGATTTACCGTACGCGTATGCCGCGTTAATCTTAGCCACGCCGTAATCCTCATAACCTGGAATAGTCACGGCCGTATCCCGCGGAATACTAGTAATCGTTGTCTTGTCCGTCTTCGGATTGATGGTCACAACCATCATACTATCCGTCCGCCCAGCAAATGTTCTTCCCAGGGCTCCAGTATCGGTCCCCATCAGGAGAATCGAAATTGGCTTCTTCGCGGACAGCTGCTCATCAACATTCCGTAGCTTCTTCACCCCAGACGCCTTGTAAGAGCTCTTCACAGTGTTCTTTAAACTTTGGTACTTATGCATCCCGTAGGCTGTTCCACCTGCTAGTAAAGCTAGAATCAGGATAATGATGATGTTTCGAATGGGATGACGCTTTCTTCTTGGTCTCAGTCGCGGTTCCATGGTTGTGTTGACCACCCTTCCATCCACCCGTTAGCTTACCGGATGGGGTTAAATTATTCTCGTATTAACTGACTTGTCCATTATAGGGGGCTTTCCTTAACACTTCCTGAGTTCATAACATTCTTAATAAAAAACAAAGCCTTGCCGTCTCTGCAGCAAAGCTTCGATGTTTGATCTCAGTTCTGTTTAGCTGCTCGCTCACCGTTAGTCCGCGGCTATCTCACGCCGAACCCGGCTGTGGTGATAACCGTAGCTCACGTAAACGATGAGTCCAAGGACAACCCAGATACCAAAGGCTTCCCAGGTAAATGGCTGTAACTGCGTCATCAGGTAGACACAGGCTAGGAAAGACACAATCGGTAGAATCGGATACCACGGCACCTTAAATGACGTATCCATGTCCTTGAAACGTTCATCGTGTCGCAAGAAGACAATTCCTAGCGAGACCATCGCGAACGCTGAGAGTGTCCCAATATTGACCAACTCGGCAATTTTATCAATGGGAATAAATGCCGCAAAAACACTGGCAACGATCCCAAAAATCCACGTATTGGCCACAGGAACGTGCGTCTTAGGATTTAATTTCTTCAATGACTCTGGCAATAAGCCATCGCGGCTAATGGCAAACAACAGCCGCGTGCCCCCGTAAGACATGACGATCAACACGGTCGTCATCCCAACGATGGCCCCAAAGGAAATTACACCGGCCGCCCAGTCCTGATGAATCAGGTTGAGCGCGAAGGCCACGGGATCAGCCACACCGAGTTTGGTGTAGTGAACAACCCCAACCAAAACAGCAGACAGGCTAATATAGAGCACTGCGGCAACCAATAGAGACGAGATGATCCCGATGGGCATGTTACGTTTGGGATTCTTAACTTCCTCGCTAGCGGTCGATACGGCATCGAACCCAATGTAAGCATAGAATGCCACCGCGGCCCCCTTGAAGACACCATGTGTGCCGAATGGTAAGAATGGTCGGTAGTTTGAAGGCTTGACGTAGAAAATAGCAATAGCAATGAATAAGAGAATGACTAAAATTTTAACGATCACCATAATGTTGTTGATGCGTGCGGACTCTCGAATGCCTTTTGAGAGGAGTGCCGCCACTAACATCGTGATCAATAAGGCGACGATATCGATACCACCACCCTTGACGCCAGCGGTACCTGCTGCAGCTTGGAGAAACGTCGGTAGTTTAATACCAAAGCCGCCCATTAAGTTCTGAAAATACGACGACCAGCTGACGGCCACCGAAGACACGGCGAAGAGATACTCAGAGATCAATGCCCATCCCAGAATCCACGCCACGAATTCACCAAACACGGCGTAGACATAGGTATAGGCACTTCCAGCTAAGGGAATCGTGGAAGAGAACTCGGAATAACACAGTGCCGCCATCGCACAGACGATCACGGCAATCACGTACGACAGCATGACACTCGGTCCTGTGTAATTAGCCGCAATCAGACCGGGCGTGATAAAGATCCCAGAACCCACAATGGCACCGATTCCCATGGTGGTCAGGCTGAAAGCCGTTAAGGTCTTCTCCAACCCCGTTTTCTTGTATAAGTCAGTCTGCACCTGTTTCTTAATAAAAAGTTGTAGTGGCTGCTTTGCCATTGCGACTCCTCCTTCCACCCATATAATGAGAATTTGATAAGACTAATTATTATATTCTAATTTTGATTAGGAGGAATGTCAAGGTCAAACTGGTGTGAAAACGTATTCTACCGGGATTTGTTTGCTCAACTAATGGCTAAACAGAAATTGTGCACCGCCACTATGGGTAACGATGAGATTTAAGAAACACCATAAACTGAAAATCTTTACACCTAAATGATCTATTCAAAAAACGGCAAATAATAAGCATCATGAATTGTCCTGATCGCCTTGTTTACGTCGTCACTTGAAGAAATCACAGAGTTGAAAGTCCCAAGGCGGATGATGGCAAGCCAGCTGGCTGCCAGCGTCTTGCCATCATCCGCCTTGCCTCTTGCCAATTCGCAAATTCTAAAAAAAGTTTAACGACCGCGTATGCCGAGTCTACCGCGGTTTTAGCGTTAACTTTCTGGCAAAAGTTCTCGTCAGATTTTAATTTTCTTGTTTACAAATCCAAAAAAGGTGCTAGGATTAATCCCATAAGATAAAAAGACGTAGGAAAGACAAGTATGTTTAGTCAGCCTGTCAGTGAGTTGGGGCTTAGTGAAAACCCAATCAGTACCTGATTACTCGGAATAACACTTTCTTAGTTGCTACCTGAATGACACAGTCACAGTAGGGTTAGCCGTTAACCGGTACGTTACCATCGGTAGAGTATGTTTGTACTCTAATTGAGCTGGCCCATTTCTAGAGTGGGCAACTTGGGTGGTACCGCGAAAAGTTTTTTCGTCCCTTGATTACACAAGGGATGGAAAAACTTTTTTATTTTATCTCAACTTAAACCCAAAGGAGAATCGCTTATGCATTTAATTATTCCAAAATCATACGATCCAAAATTATCCATCAAAGAAACCCAAGAGGCTATTCGCTACATCCGTGAAACTTTCCAAGATGAATTCGGGAAACAGCTCAACCTCTCTCGGTTAACAGCACCGATGTTCGTCGAGAAATCCACAGGATTGAACGATAACTTAAACGGCGTTGAAAAACCTGTCTCCTTCACAATGGCTGACATGGGCGATTCTCAGATTGAAATCGTCCACTCCCTCGCTAAGTGGAAGCGGGTGGCTTTAAAGAAGAACGGCTTTCAGATGCACGAAGGCCTCTACACCAACATGAACGCTATCCGGAAAGACGAAGACCTGGATAACTTCCACTCCGCTTACGTCGACCAATGGGACTGGGAAAAGGTTATCGCTAAAGATGAACGGACAATTGATACCTTGAAGTCCACGGTCCGCACCATTTTCAAAGTAATCAAACACATGGAACACGAAGTTTGGTACAAGTTCCCACAAGCCGTTCACCGTTTACCAGATGAAATCCACTTCATTACGACACAAGAATTGGAAGATATGTACCCTGAAATGACCCCACGGGAACGCGAAAATGCCATCAGCAAGAAATGGGGCTGCGTCTTCTTAATGAAGATCGGTGGCGCTTTGAAGAGCGGCAAACGTCATGATGGCCGAGCTCCCGACTACGACGATTGGGAATTAAACGGAGACATCATGTTCTGGTACGAACCCCTGCAACAAGCCATTGAAATCTCCAGTATGGGTGTCCGGGTTGACGCCGCCTCTATGCAAAAGCAATTAAAAATTGCTCACGCAGAAGACCGTCTGAGCCTGCCCTACCACAAAATGATTATGAACGAAGAACTCCCCTATACCATTGGTGGCGGGATCGGCCAATCTCGGCTGTGCATGTTGCTGCTAGGAAAAGCTCACGTTGGTGAAGTCCAAACGTCCATCTGGCCACAAGCCATGATCGACCAGTGTGAAGCTGCCAACATTCACTTATTATAAAAATAGATTAGTATAGTAGGAAAGCGTCATTCGTTAGCCTGGGGGAAATCCTCGGTGCTGACGAATGACGCTTTTTGTACCATTTATTTAATTGTCTGTTTTGATTTTAGCAATAACCTTATCTTTGAAGTAATCTTCCATCAGTTCCGTGGAAATGGGCTCTCCCGGAAGCGTCTCGGCCCACGGTTGATCGCATTGCACCATCTCCATCAAGTCAATAGCTGACAGGTGCCCAAAGGTCTGCCAGACGCACGCTAAGATGGCCTGAAACTGCTGAATGGATGCTAAGTAGTCATAGTCTGCCTGATCCTCAGACGAGATGTAACCAACAATGCCAGTCTCACCAGCATATTGGCGTTCAACCGCGGGAATCATAACACCGTGTTCACCTGCAACCAGATCATCGGTAAACGCATTGATGCCATAGACAACCACGCAGATACCCTGTACGTAATACAGTAACTGCGACACCTTCGCCCGACTCAACTCGTCAGCATCCAGTTCTTGCATCTGTTGGTTGCTCCTGACCCGAAACCAATTGACCATTTGATCGATATCGTTGTTCACTTCGGACCCTCCTTGGAAAGTCTTCCTGTCAACTCAGTCTACTCAATTCTGCCTTAGCCTCATGATAACAAGGTCAGCCGCCAGACACAACCCAAATCGTACGTACCCTATGAGCTATATCACAGCTGGACAACTGTTGATGCACAATTTTTCTCTTACACTGTCTCCATATGTACCGCATCCACTGCTGGGTCATTCTGTATTTCCTCTGGGAGTACCACAATATCCGTCTGAAAGTACGCCGTCAGGACATCCAAGTCAACTACCTGACCTATTTGTGTCTCCTGACAGGGACGCTCTTGCAGCATCTGTTGACGAAGCTCAATTGTCGACATGTCGCCATACGCCATCCAGACAGCATGCAACACATCTAATATTTGGGGATGGTGGTCCTCAAGATGATGATCGTCGGCCCAGGCTTTCTTCCCCAGTTTACCAACAATACAGATCTGATCGCCGTACTTGTGACGCACCGCCGCAATAACTGGCCCATTTTTTTCAATCACAATGTCATCTTTAAACGCTGGCACACCATAGAGCGCCAAATACGTTCCCTGGATATAATAAAGCAGAGCCATTGCCTTCCACTGCGTTAACTCTTCGGCGCCATACATCCCCATCTGTGTCTCGCTCTGTACCCGCAACCAATTGACCATCCGTCTAACTTTCATGAGCTACCCCGTCCCCTTTTGTCAGTTAACTTCTAGTGGTCTAACCATACCAAGCAGTCCGCAGAAATTCAATCACAATCGTACCCACCCATTTAGTGATCCAGCCACTGCACAAATAAGGCACCCATCAGTCCGACAAGTGCCCACTCTTAGGTTATTTTCATTTATGAATCCCACCGCAACAGGATTTGAAAAACAGTTCCACTTAATTATTGCGTATCCCGAGAACTTTGGTATAGTCAGGAGCTAAGCCCTACTTCTTCAATGCCTCGTCCAACGCCTCAACGTGTTCAATGGGCCCGACCACCGTCAACACGTCATGCAACATCACCATGTCGGTCGGTTGTGGAGAAATGTTAATCTTCTGATCGTGTTGAATGGCAATGATTGTCAGGTCGAAACGTTGTCTCAGATTCAATTGAATCAAGTTCTGATTCACAAATGTCGGATCGGTAATGACCACTTCCGCTAACGTGTATTTATCACTCAGATCAATAAAATTCAGGATATGATTAGACAGCAGCTTGCGAACAATGCTGTGCCCCATATCGCGTTCCGGAAAAATTACCTGATCGGCGCCAACCCGTTTCAGAACCCGACCGTGATCACTCGTTTCCGCCTTAGCAATGACCTTTTCGGCCCCCAGCTCCTTCGCAAGCATGGTGGTCAGGATGCTGGCTTCCATGTTATTCCCGATGCCGACAATGACGTAATCAAAGGTATCGATGTTAAGTTCCCGTAGAACCTCTTCGTCCCGCGTATCGGCCACCAACGTTTGCGTGGCAATCTCCGTCATTTCATTAACGGGTGCTTCCTGAACATCAACGGCCAGCACATCTTGGTGGGTCTCCGCTAACGTTTCAACAACGCTCTGTCCAAATCGGCCGAGACCTAACACTGCAAAACTTTTTTTCATCGTTCAGACTCCTTAACCAATTAAAATATTTTCTTCAGGGTAACGAATCAGGTTCTTCTTAACCTGACGGCGTGACAGCGTGTAGAGTGTCGTGAAGATACCGACCCGCCCGATGAACATCAGCAGCATAATGATAATCTTACCTATGACCGTCAGATGGGGCGTCAACCCCAGGCTCAGTCCAACCGTACCAAATGCAGACAAGACTTCGAATACAATGTATTCCAGGCCAAAATTATGTGGAATCTTTTCCGTCTGCGTGAGAACCAAGGTTGCCAGAGCAATGACCACGCTGGCCATAAAGATCAGCAATAGCGCCCGACTCACGTTAGATTGACTGAAACGACGATGGGCAAACTCCGCGTCCTTTTTCCCACGGAGCTGCGCAATACTCTGAATCATCAGCACGCCAAACGTTGTGGTCTTAATCCCCCCGGCAGTCGACCCGGGCGTCCCACCGATAAACATCAGAATCATAATCAGAAAAATACTCCCGGGATGTAGCTCACTTGTGGGCAACGAGACGAGTCCCGCCGTCCGCGGTGTCACGCTGAGAAATAACGTATTGATGGTCCGATTGAACCACGATGTTCCCTTGGGCAGCAGGCTCAGGTCCCGTTCAGTGACCAACAGAATCACAAATCCAATCACAAACAAGGATAACGTGGTCACCAACGTTAGTTTGGAGTTCAGCGTCAACCGTTTGCGCTCATGGAAGAGCAGCAGATCGCGCCAAACTAGGAAGCCTAGACCCCCGGCTACGATCAGCAGGGTGGTCACCAGCAACATATAAGAATCATCTCGAAAGCCCATCAAACTGTTACCAAAAACGTCGAATCCGGCGTTGCAAAACGACATGACGGAGTGGAACAGGGACACATACAGTCCCCGAGACCACCCGTAACGCGGAATAAAGTCAAAGGCGAACAGAATCATCCCGGCAATCTGAAACAACGCTGACAGGACAATGACGTACTGCATGACACTCTTAGTATCGTGCAGGTGCTCTAGGTTCAACGATTCCTTCACCATGAGTTGTGTCGACAGGTTCAGGTGGCGCCGCATCACGTTAAAGAGCAACACTGCAAACGTCATGTACCCCAACGCCCCAATTTCAGTCATAATCATAATGGCGACTTGACCAAATGGTGTCCACGTCTCTGCGGTATTGACAACTGTTAGCCCTGTAATACAAGTCGCTGAGGTCGCTGTAAAGAGGGCGTTAATAAATGAGACTGACCCGGTATAAGTCGCCACCGGTACACTGAGCATGAGCGTCCCCACCGCGATAATTAAAATGAACCCCATTACCATTTTCTTCGATAATGTATCTAAAAATAAGTCATAAAACTTTGAATGTCGAATTTTATCCATGATTGTCCCTTGTCCCTTACCTCGTATCAGTATCCATTCCCTCAGTCTAAGACAACCACTGCAGGAAAACAACACCCAAATTACTGGTTTATTGAATTCCCAATTGCCAGCTTAATCATCACCAACCATGGCACCGTTTCAACACGAACCATTCAAAATGGTTTTACCCTCACAATAAGTAGCAGGGCATCGTCTTGCAAGTGTTTACCCGCTTCTTTTGTAAATAACACCCCCATCCCTGGTGGTGTACTCAAAAACCTGTCGTAGAACGTCATCATGTTTGATGTCCTGCGGCAGGTTGGTCTTGTTTAAATGCTATTTGGTTAGTTTAGCCCACCCCAGGTTGCGTGTTCTTCGGTGCAAAGTAGGCATGTTTTGTTTGGAAGTGTGTGTAGACGCTTGGTTTATGATCCGTGCTCTGCGAGGGGTCAACCAGGACGTGACGCTTCTTGCCCTTAATCTTCATGGTATACATGTAATAACCCGCTGCATCGCCAAGCTCGGTCTTACTATTAAAAGCATAAATCGTTCGCTGATGCTTGTGGGTGTATTTGTAAATGATTTGGTTAGGGAACGTGGTCATTTTATGCGTATACTTCTTACCATTGAAGGTTCTGAAACTTACCTTATACTTGGTAATGACCACCTTGTTCATCCCATACTTTTTATCATAGTGGTACCAGGTACCGCGAATCTTCTTCGGTGTTGTCTTCAACTTCGTCACCTTAGCCGCGCCAGCCTGCGCCTGTGCGGTGAGGTCGGTGCTCATCAACACATTTCCACCGATGACTGTGGCCAAGATAAGCATCACTGTAATTAAGAATTTTTTCATTGTTCATTCTCCATTCTTTGAACTAAGAAACATCTTGCTAATTGTTGTGTGACAACAATACAAACATGTAGATGGCTTCACCATGTTGGGTGCCGCCGAAACCAATGGACGTTTGATTTTTATTCATTAAGTGTGGTTCAGCACCAATATCTCGCCAACGATCCGTCACGCGCATCCATGAATAAACTGATCCTCTGCCCCACTGATTGCCGTTTTCATAATGGATAATCGGATTGGATTTTGGTGCAAGGTAGTCATCAATAATCCAGCCAGCATGTGGCGTACCTTCAAGATTCGCCTTAAACTGCTTCCCTTCTTTTAACATCCGGTCACTGTTTTTTTGCGCAATCTTATCCAGCTTGGCCGTTTCTTTTAATGGCTGTGCACCAGCTTTGGCCCGATCCTGATTAATGGTGTTCAGTGCCGCCTTCCGATACGCCGCCACACTATACTTGCCGTAACCCCATTGGTTCCAGACATAGGTCGCATAAACGTAGCCCTTGACTTGACCGTTCTTTGACTTTATGTAGTTAACCGTTGCCGTCTTGCCATTGGCCTGACGAACCGTGACCTTCTTCGTTGCGTAGAACTTGGTATATAAGTAACTGGTCATGTGGTGACTCTTATGCGTGAGCTTGGCATTGCTGTACATCCAGCCGCCTTTGACATGCACCTTGTGTTTTGTCTTGTAAGTGGTCGTCTTAATGACTTTTGCCGACTTGGTTTTAGCAAACGCTGAATTGGTTCCAGTTGCTGTTCCCACGGCCAGCCCGACAACCCCCATGCTCAAAATCGTTACCACTGAAATAACCATCTTTCTAAATTTCATCACAGATTCCTCCAACTTTCTGGACTTTTGGGCAATTGCACACCGATAGCCCATTCAATTTATACTCATTTGTTCCACTCATCTCATATCAAAACATATGAAACCAGATTTTAATCCTGGACGTAATACCACAGGTTGTCATTATCCTTCGCCCAAATAAAAATTCGATTCTTTGAAGGCATATCATGAACACCATGATCAAACTTAAAATGTGCCGGCGTTCCCTGTGGGTAGAAATAAAATTTCGCAGAACTTATGGTTTCATCGCCGACTGTACCCGCAATTAAAACACCAGATTTCGTTGTAAATTTATAAGGATGTCCATCATCACCCCAAAAAATCTTAGACTTATTCATCGATAGTCCAGTAGGATCAGTATCAATTCCTGAATCCGTCACTTTGAGTGGTTCATGATAGAACGATGAATCACGCGTCCATCTATTTTTTCCTGGAAGATCAACCAGATGCGCACCATGTGCACCTTTTTCTTCCCAGTCTCCTGCTAAACTAGAATAATCGCCTGCCTGAATCTCCTTAAAATTCATTTGAGTGCCTTCAGACTGATTCGAAGCTGACTCTTTAGACTGCTGAACCTCCGAATGAGTTGAGCTTGACTGAGAACTAGCAGTATTGGCTTTATTTGACTGACATCCCGCTAGGATCCCTGTCCCCATCAATAATAAGCTTATGAACAACAACTGATATTTTCTGATTACCATATACCTCCTTAAGATCTAACTATCAAAGATGCTGCTAACCCACTCGCTACCAATATTATGGGCAGTGGAATTTGCCAATGTCCTGTATTTATAATATCAGTAATCATCATCTGTATCAATATTATATGTATAAAGTACACCTAATATTGATACAAAAAATAAGCAAATCAATTCAATCTTGAATACAAAAAAAGGCCCCCACCAAAGTGAGTGCCTTGTAAACGTCGATATACGAAATATTAACGCTTTGAGAATTGTGAAGCTTTACGGGCCTTCTTGAGACCTGGCTTCTTCCGTTCTTTCATACGAGCGTCACGAGTCAAAAGACCCGCACGCTTCAATGGTCCACGGAAATCTGGATCTACATCGAGCAATGCCCGAGCGATCCCGTGACGAGTTGCGCCGGCTTGACCGGAGAAACCACCACCGCGAACAGTAACTAATGCATCATAGTTACCGAGAGTTTCCGTAACGTTGAATGGTTGTAAAACAACTTCACGAATACTTGCGAATGGAATGTAATCTTCGATTGCCTTGTTGTTCATAACAATCTTACCTGAGCCGGGTACTAAGCGTACACGTGCAGAGGAGTTTTTACGACGGCCAGTGCCGCGATATTGAACTTGTGCCAATTTGGTTTCCTCCTTAGATTAGGTTAGTAATGTCTAATACTTCTGGCTTTTGTGCTTCGTGCTTGTGGTCTTCACCAGCGTACACGTGAAGCTTCAATGCCATGTGGTGACCTAATGAATTCTTAGGGAGCATACCTTGAACAGAAGTTTCGATCAGTTTTTCTGGGTTTTGATCCCGGAAGTTACCAGCAGTCCGTGACTTCAAGCCACCAGGAAATCCAGTGTGGTGGTAGTAAATCTTGTCGGTTGCCTTACGGCCAGTTAAAGCGACTTTATCAGCGTTGATGACGATTACGTTATCACCAGTGTCCACGTTAGGGGTGAACGTTGGCTTGTTCTTACCACGTAATACAGAAGCAACGACTGAAGCAAGACGACCTAAGCTAACATCAGTTGCGTCAACGATGTACCATTTACGGTCAACATCGTTGGGTTTTGCCATATAAGTTGTACGCACGTTAAATTCCTCCATAAATCTGTGTTTGTCTGACACCAAGTAAACTTTCCGGGGCTTATCGTGGGGCAAACAATACCAACAACCATAATACAAAGTTTTCACCATAAAGTCAATGATTGTTTAGCCCCTTATCCGAAATTTCATCGCTGACGTTGCGGTAATTTCGTTGGATGCGCCGGATCCTCTCCCTGATAATAGACATGTTTCAAGTATAAACCCGCGGCTGACACCGTTCTACGAGCTTGCCGCCGGTCCTTAACTTCGTAAAGTCGCAAAATATCATGAATTGGTCGAGTGCCAGCACCAATTTCAATCAGCACCCCCACCATGATCCGAACCTGATTGTACATGAAGCCATTGCCATAAAACTCAAAGACCAATTCATCATTCGCCTCATCGAGATGACAGGTCGCCTCATAGATGGTTCGCACAAATGTCCGTGTCTGGGCCCCAGACGCCACAAAACTGGTAAAATCGTGTTCTCCGACCAAGTCACCCAGCGCCTGGTCAATCTTACCTAAATCCACCGGAAACTTCCAGTGCCCCGTATAATGACGTTTAAATGGATTTCGAAATTCACCTAGATCTATTCGGTACAAATAGCGCTTCCCAGAAACATCATAGCGCGCATGGAACGTCTCCGCCACCTCTTCGACCTTTAACACCTCCATATCCATCGGTAACATGCTGTTTAAGCCCTTACGCATGTTCTCCGCGGGAATCATGAAGGGAAAGTCGAAATGCGCCACCTGAGCTAATGCGTGGACACCTGAATCGGTTCGCCCAGATCCGTAGATTGCGATAGTCGGTGTTGGATTTTTGGCCATCTTGTTGACGATCTTAGTCAAGACGCTTTCGACCGTCCGTCTGTGAGGCTGCCGCTGAAACCCAGCAAAATTGGTCCCATCATACATAAAAGTTATCTTGTAACGTTGCATGTTTCCTCCTACCAACGACGAGTAGCTAAAATGGCGGCAAATGCCACCACAAAAATAATCCACGTAATCGTATCTCGTCGTTGCCAAGTTAAAATACGATACTGACTGCGATGCTCACTATCCCGGTACCCACGTGCTTCCATAGCCGTAGACAAGTCCTCTGCCCGATTAAAGGCACTCATGAATAATGGGACCATTAGGGGAATCAAAGACTTGGCCTGTTTCAACAAGCCACCCTCACCAAAATCCACGCCACGTGCCCGCTGCGCATTCATGATTTTATTGGCTTCATCCATCAACGTGGGGACAAACCGTAACGCAATCGACAGCATCATCGCTAACGTGTCGACGGGGACGCGAACCCAGCGCAAGGGTTTCATCAGCGACGCTAGGCCGGTCGCAATGTCCAACGGTTGGGTGGACAGCGTCAATAGTGTGGACATCATAATGATCAACAAGAACCGAATGAAAATATAGCCAGAGTTGATGAGTCCAAACTGCGTAATGTTGACGAATGCCCAGTGAAAATACACGTGACCGCCAGTGGGACTGAACAGTAACTGCAAGACTACCGTGAAAACAATCAGCCAGATCAACGGACGAATACCTTTCAAAAAGAAGCCTAAGCTAATCTTTGAAGCCAGGATCGATCCTAAGGTAAACGCGATAATAATCAGGTAGTTCACAGGATTGTTGGCCATGAAGACCAACACGATATAGCAGAAACTCAACAGTAATTTTGCCCTGGGGTCCAGTCGATGAACCACCGAGTTCAGCGGCAGATACCGACCAAAGATAAAGTTAGACATGCGTGCCCCCCTCTCGAGGCCACCGCGCAGCAATTTGATCAGCCAACTGAGCAGCCGTCAAGGGTAACGGCGCCCACGTCAAGCCACGATTGGCCAACCGTTGGGCGACCTGAGCAGCTTGGGGCATATCCAATTGATTCTCCCGCAACCAGGTCTCACTGCTGAAGACCTCTGCTGGTGTGCCAAATTTGGCCAATTGGCCATCGCGCATCACGGCGACTTGTTCGGCGTACTGCACGACGTCCTCCATCTGATGAGTCACTAGTACAATCGTCAAGCCCTGTTCACGGTGAAGCCGGTCAAACAAGGTCATCATTTCCTGACGCCCTTGAGGATCCAGCCCCGCAGTTGGCTCATCGAGAACCAAGACCTTGGGACGCATTGCTAGAACACCGGCAATGGCGACCCGCCGCATCTGACCACCAGAGAGTTCAAAGGGCGACCGTTCAGCATAGCTATTCTCCAAACCGACCGTCTGCAACATGGCATCGGCTAGTTTATTAGCGTCAGTCTCACCCATCCCGAAATTTTTAGGCCCAAATGCGATGTCCTGTCGCACAGTTTCTTCGAAGAGTTGATTCTCCGGAAACTGAAAAACCATGCCAACATGCTGTCGTAATGGTTTCAAATCAGCATTAGTCGTCTTAGGTGTCATGGTAAAATCATCCACGGTAAGTTGGCCTGCCGTGGGTTTAAGTAACGCATTGAGTTGTTGGATCAGCGTGGATTTACCACTTCCGGTATGGCCAATGATGGCCAAATAGCCATGGTCCGGTACCACAAAGGAGACATCACTAACCGCGGAAGTGGCCATGGGTGTTCCTGCTTGGTAGGTGTAGCTTACGTGTTCGAAAGAGATTGCCACAGCCATTCCTCCATTTCCGCAGCACTCTGATAGGCAGCTGGAGGTTCAATGCCCCGTTGCCGCAACGCCACCTTTAATTTTTCCGTGAAAGGCAGGTCCAGACCAAGCTCGACGAGTCGCTCACCTTGCGCAAAAATAGCAGCCGGAGCGGCCTCATCAATCAACTGACCATCGTCGATCACCAATACTCGATCCGCGATAGCAGCTTCATCAATATCATGTGTGATTGAAATGACAGTCAGGTGCTGAGTCTGCCGCAGCTCACGCACGAGGGCCAACATCTCACGTCGTCCCTGAGGATCCAGCATACTGGTCGCTTCATCGAGAATCAACACATCCGGTGCAATCGCGACAATCCCTGCCAACGCCACCCGTTGCTTCTGTCCCCCGGATAGAGAACTCGGTTCACGCTGAGAAAAATCGCTCATACCAACGCGTTCAATAGCAGCCTTGACCCGTGGCAGCATTTCCGTGCGGGTCATTTGCCGATTTTCCAGGCCAAAAGCAACATCGTCTTCGACAGTCGCGCCAACGAACTGGTTGTCGGGGTTCTGGAAAATCATGCCGATCTTCTCACGAACTTGCCACACCGTCTCCGGGGTCAATTGAACGCCCCCAACAATGACCTCACCGCTTGTAAACGGCAGCAAACCGTCTAGCGACTTCGCTAGCGTAGATTTTCCACTTCCGTTATGGCCAACAATTGCGAGCCATTCCCCGGTATGCACGGTAAAACTAACGTCACTTAGCGCGGGTTGTGGATCATTCTCTTGGTAACGGTAGGTCAGATGTTTAACTTCAATTATATTTTCCATCTGCGCTATTGATTCTCCTTACGAAAAAAGTCACCGCTAATTATACCAAATATTTCGACGTTACCGAAGAGTTGTGCCTAAGCTTTTCAAATTTTATTGAACACGTTTGGTTGTATTCTGAGCTAAGCAACCAACGACTCGATTTCAAATTACCGCTCCAAAAGCATCAATAAAAAAGTGTATAAAAAAATCACTAACAAACCAGCGGCGCTGAGGCTTTCGCCCCCATTCAAGCTAGACTCGGAAAAATTTCCCCATCATCGTAGCGCTCTATACCACATGGTTCTAGTGATTAATTTAAAACATATCGGTATCACGTTTATGGACGTGATCACTCCATGAATCGAGATCTAGTAAAGACTAGTCAACGAATTCCAAGATAGCCATAGCGGCACCATCACCGCGACGAGGCATCGTCTTTAAGATACGCGTGTAACCACCATTACGGTCGGCGTACTTAGGTGCTAATTCGCTGAATACCTTTTGCAATGCGCTGGTAACGACAACATCATCGCCGTCTTCCTTAACATCTGCAACAACGTTACGGATGAACGCAGCAGCTTGACGACGTGCGTGCAAGTCGCCTTGCTTACCTAAGGTAATCATTTGGTCAGCCGTCTTCCGAACTTCTTTAGCGCGTGCTTCAGTCGTTTCGATGCGGCCGTTTAAAATTAAACTGGTAGTCAAATCGCGTAACAATGCACGACGTTGAGAACTAGTCCGTTGTAATTTACGGTAACTCATAACCAGAAACCCTCCTTTGAGTGTCTAAAATTAGTCTTCCTTCCGAAGTGACAAACCTAAGTCAGCTAACTTAGCCTTAACTTCTTCAAGGGACTTGCGACCCAAGTTACGAACCTTCATCATGTCTGCTTCAGTCTTATTGGTCAATTCTTGGACCGTGTTGATACCAGCACGCTTCAAGCAGTTGTAAGAACGAACGGATAAGTCGAGCTCTTCGATGGTCATCTCAAGCATCTTTTCCTTATGCGTTTCTTCTTTTTCAACCATGATTTCCGCATTCTTAGCTTCGTCGGTCAAGTCGACAAACATAGCCAGATGTTCGGTTAAGATCTTAGCAGCCAATGCAATGGCTTCGCTTGGATTAATTGAACCGTTTGTCCAAACATCCAGGGTCAATTTATCGTAGTCAGCCCGTTGGCCAACCCGTGCATTCTCTACTTGGTAGTTAACCCGTTCGATTGGGGTGTAAATGGAATCAACAGCTAAGACACCAATTGGCATTTCCGTGTTCTGAGCTTTGTGCTCGTCAGCAGAAACATAGCCACGGCCCTTATCCGCAGTCATCCGCATATGGAACGTTGCCCCATCGGCAACCGTAGCAATGTACAGATCTGGGTTTAAGACATCAACGTCAGCACCCGCAACAATATCACCGGCAGTGATTTGTGCTGGACCCTTAACGTTAATTTCCATGGTTTCCTCTTGATCATCGGAACCGTTGAGTTTCAGCGCGATCTTCTTAACATTTAAGATGATCTGCGTGACGTCTTCAACCACACCTTCAACCGTCGAAAATTCATGCAAAACCCCGTCGATTTGAATGCTGGTAACAGCTGCACCAGGTAATGATGAAAGCAAAATCCGCCGTAAAGAGTTGCCAAGCGTTGTCCCGTAACCACGTTCTAACGGTTCAACAACAAACTTACCGTAGTTGCTACTTTCGTCAATTTTATGAATGTTAGGCTTTTCAAATTCAATCATTCTTATCGTTTACCCCTTTCAAACCGCGTTGAGCTCCTATAAGTCAATCCCATCATGAAGGTTGCCCTCATTAATGAAACGCTCACGTTAAACCCGACGGCGCTTTGGAGGACGAGTCCCATTATGAGGCACTGGTGTCACGTCGCGGATAGCCGTAACTTCGATACCAGCAGCTTGGATGGCCCGGATAGCAGCTTCACGTCCTGAACCAGGACCCTTAACAGCAACTTCAACGGACTTAATACCATGTTCTTGTGATGCCTTAGCAGCGGCTTCAGCAGCCATTTGAGCAGCAAATGGTGTTGATTTCCGACTACCCTTGAAACCTAATGCACCAGCAGATGACCAAGCAATGGCGTTACCTTGAACGTCAGTGATCATTACTAATGTGTTGTTAAACGTAGCGTGAATGTGTGCAACACCGGATTCAATATTCTTCTTGACCCGACGCTTGCGACTAGTTTTTCTAGTAGCCATAAAGTCTTAACCCTCCTTTACTTCTTCTTACCGGCAACGGAAACGGCTTTACCCTTCCGAGTGCGGGCGTTGTTCTTGGTGTGTTGGCCGCGAACAGGTAAACCGCGACGGTGACGCATACCACGGTAAGAACCGATTTCTTGCAAGTTCTTGATGTTCAGGCTAACTTCACGACGTAAGTCACCTTCGACCTTGTACTTGTCGACTTCGGCACGAACCTTGTCTTCTTGATCAGGTGTCAAATCACGAACCCGAACGTCTTCTGCGACACCAGCATCCGCAATAATCTTGTGTGCGGTGTTGATACCAATACCAAAAATGTAAGTCAAACCATAAGCGATTTTCTTATCACGTGGTAAATCCACTCCAGCAATACGTGGCATTAAATGTGCACCTCCTATAAATTGAATTACTTACCCTGGCGTTGTTTATGCTTAGGGTTGGCTGAGCAAATAACCATTACTCGACCCTTACGCTTGATAACCTTGCAGTGTTCGCACATTGGCTTAACTGATGGTCTTACTTTCATGAATATCCCTCCTACATCTGTCCAGGCGGTTACTTGAAACGATAAGTAATCCGGCCTTTAGACAAGTCATACGGTGACATTTCAACAGTTACTCGGTCACCGGGCAGAATACGGATGTAATGCATCCGAATCTTACCGGAGACATGAGCGAGAATCTCATGACCGTTTTCTAATTCGACCCGAAACATTGCGTTGGGTAATGTTTCGGTAACTTTACCTTCGACTTCGATGACATCGCTTTTCGCCACGAAAGTACCTCCCTTATAATTGCGTGTAAAATACACGTAAAAGCAGCAGGAGCAAGCGTGTTGCCCCTACCTAGCACCTGTGAATTGCGACAGCGCGCCATTTACAGGCTAAACCTGAATAAGTCTACCATAATTCCCACAACTTAGCAAGAACTTAGTAAATCTATAGGTTCTTCAAGATCTTTTCAATGTCGACGTAGACATCATCGATAGCCCGGTCACCATCAACCGTAAAAAGCAAATCCTTCTTGGTATAGTAATCAACTAATGGCGTGTTAGCCTTAAGGTTAACTGCCAAGCGATTCTTCACCGTTTCAGGCTTGTCATCTTCACGTTGGTAGAAATCATGGCCACCACAAACATCACAAGTGCCTTCAACCTTAGGGTTGTTGTACAATTTATGATAAGTGGCACCACAAGTCCGGCAGATGTACCGGCCAGAAAGGCGTTCTACCAAGACATCAGGTTCAACGTGAATGTTGATCACGGCGTTGATGGCCCGATCTAGTTCGGGACCAAAGCTATCTAAAGCCTCGGCTTGAACAATCGAACGGGGGAACCCATCCAACATGAATCCCGCCTTGGTATCGTCTTGAGCTAAGCGATCCCGAACAATGCCATTCGTGACTTCATCCGGTACCAGTTCACCTTTGTCGATGAACTTCTTAGCTGCCAAGCCCATTTCGGTTTCGTTCTTCATCGCTTCACGGAAGATATCTCCCGTAGAAATATGCGGCAAGTGGAACTCATCGATAATCTTTTGAGCTTGGGTCCCTTTACCGGCACCCGGTAAGCCCATGAGGATTAAATTCATTGCTGTCATGTTCGTTCTCCTTATTTCAAAATTATTAGCCTAAAATACACAAGCAGGTGTGCCAATTAGATCAACACACCCGCTGGAAACTCATTAAGCTGGTTCTGGACCTTGAGGGTCATTTGACGACCCTTGAATAAAGCCGACGTATTCGCGCTTCATCATCAATCCGTCCACCTGACGCATGGTTTCGATAGCAACACCAACGACGATTAAGAGGCTGGTACCACCTAAACCAATAGACTCATCTAAGTCCCAAAGATTTTGGGCTAACAACGGAATTAAGGAAATGAATCCAAGGAAGAGTGACCCAACAGTGCTGAGTCGCATCAACAAACTGGAAACGTATGACTGCGTTTCGTGACCAGGCCAAACACCAGGAATGTAGCTTCCCTGCTTTTGCAGGTTCTCAGACAACTTTTCTGGGTTAACTTGAACGAACGCATAGAAGAACGTGAACACAACGATCAGAACGGTGTACAGAATGGCACCATCAAAGGTTTGCATGTTGAAAAGATTCGTCATGGTTTGGTACCAAGCATCTTGCGAATGCGTATTTTGGAATGCCATCAAAATAGTTTGAGGCGTAGCAATAAACGAACTTGCGAAGATAACTGGAATAACCCCAGCCACGTTAACCTTTAATGGAAGATAACTGGAATCTGGCGAACCAGAAACCCGACGCGTGTATTGCATTGGGACCCGCCGTTCAGCTTGTTGAACCCACGTCGTAAACGTCACGATCAACAATACCAGAACAACTAAACCTAATACGAAGAGCACGCTCTTCCACATGTCACCAGTCGCGATGTCAACGAAGTAATCTTTGTAGACTTTGTAGACGGCAGTGGGGGTTCGGGCAATGATACCTGCAAAGATAATCATTGAAATCCCGTTACCTAACCCACGATCGGTAATCATATCACCCATCCAAGTCGTCAACATGGTCCCACCAGTCAGGATTAACCCGATTGAGAGGTATGTTGCCACACTAGGATTTTGCACCAATTTCATTGAGCTAAGCGCACTGAAACCGGCAGTGATCCCGATCGACTGAACGAAAGCCAAGGCAATCGCTAAGTAGCGAGTGGCTTGGTTTAACTTCCGCCGTCCAACGTCCCCTTGCTTACTCCATTCAACGAAGCGCGGAACGATGTCCATTTGTAGCAATTGAATAACGATTTGTGCAGTGATGTATGGTGAAACCCCCATCGCAAAGATGGAATAGTTTGTTAACCCACCACCACTGAAGGTATCTAAAATACTAACTAACCCAGAAGACGCAACGCTTTGAAGTGCCTTCGCGTTAATGCCGGGGACAGTAATATAGGTACCCAACCGAAAGACAATCAAAACCAGAAGAGTAAAGAGAATCTTTTTACGAATATCTTTAATCTTAAAAGCGTTTTTTAAGCTTGTGAGCATTAAATCACCTCAGTCTTACCACCAGCAGCTTCGATAGCTTCGGCAGCTGACTTGGAGAACTTAGCGGCCTTGACCGTCAACTTCTTCGTTACTTCACCGTTGCCTAAGATCTTAATACCGGCCTTTTCGTTCTTCACGATACCAGCTTCAACCAAGGCAGCTGGAGTAACTTCAGCACCATCATCAAAGACGTTCAAAGCGGATAAGTTTACGACAGCAAATTCCTTACGGTTAATGTTGGTAAACCCACGCTTTGGAATACGACGGTACAGTGGCATTTGGCCACCTTCAAAACCCAAACGGGTCTTGCTACGAGCCTTTTGACCCTTTTGGCCACGACCAGCAGTCTTACCGTTACCAGATGAGTCACCACGACCAACTCGGTTACGAACCTTCCGTGAGCCTTCAGCAGGTTTTAATTCGTTCAACTTCATGCTATTGCGCACCTCCTTATAAAATGAAATGAGTACTACTTAACTTCTTCAACTTTAATTAAATGTGCGATTTGGAAAAGCGCACCACGGGTTGCTTCGTTGTCTGGTTGAACAACAGTGCTGTTAACACGGTTCAAGCCAAGAGCAGCCACGATCTTCCGCTGTTTAGGGAGGCGGTGTGCAACACTATGAATTAAAGTAACTTTTAATTGAGCCATTTTAATACCCCTCCTTATTCAGCTAAGTGTTGAAGAGAGACACCACGGAGAGCGGCAACTTCTTCAGCACGCTTCAACTCAGCAAGGCCAGCAAAAGTGGCACGAACTGCGTTAACTGGCGTGTTAGAGCCAAGACGCTTTGAAGTAACATCAGCAACACCGGCTAATTCCATGACGGAACGAACGGCACCACCGGCAGTAACTCCAGAACCTTCAGCAGCAGGCTTGAGTAAGATCTTGCCCCCACCATAAAGACCGAGTGCTTCGTGAGGAATGGTAGTTCCCACGATTGGAACTTCGATCAAGTTCTTACGAGCGGCTTCAACAGCCTTACGGATAGCTTCTGGGACTTCTTGTGCTTTACCAGTACCAAAGCCAACGTGACCGTTCTTATCGCCGACAATTACAAGTGCTGAGAACCGAAGACGACGGCCACCTTTAACAACTTTGGTGATCCGGTTGATAGCAACAACGTTGTCTTCAAGTTCTAATTTGTCGGGATCAATAAATTTTGCCATGTGTGGTTATTCCTCCTTACTGTTAAAATTCCAGCCCGTTTTCACGAGCAGCTTCTGCCAATGCTTGAACACGGCCATGGTACAAGTACCCACCACGATCAAACACGACGTTGCCAATTTTCTTTTCGACAGCGCGCTTAGCAACTAAAACACCAACAGCCTTAGCTTGGTCGGTCTTGTTGTCGCCACTCACTTCACTATCTAACGTTGAGGCACTAACAAGCGTGACACCCGCTACGTCATCAATGACTTGAGCGTAGATGTTTTTGTTAGAGCGGAAAACGTTTAAGCGTGGGCGTTCTGCAGTTCCAGAAATTTTGTTCCGGACACGCGTATGACGCTTTTGACGTGTCTTATTCTTATCTGGTTTTGTAATCAAAATAGTCACCTCTTTGTAGAATTATCAGCAATTAAGCTGCGTTACTGTTACTTACCAGTCTTACCTTCACGAATCCGAACGTATTCGTTTTCGTAACGGATACCCTTACCCTTGTAAGGTTCTGGTGAACGAACGGCACGAATTTCGGCGGCAAAGTCACCGACTTCTTGCTTACTGATACCAGAAATGTTGATGGTCGTGTTATCAGGAACCTTAACTTCCAAGGCTTCTGGAATTGCCATTTCAACAGGGTTGGAGTAACCAACGCTCAATACCAAAGTCTTACCCTTAGCTTGAACACGGTAACCAACACCGACCAGCTTCAAAGTCTTACCGAAACCATTAACAACACCTTGAACCATGTTGTTTAAGTTGGCACGTTGCGTACCATGAAGTGCACGGGTCTTGTTGTTGTTGTCTGGACGGTCAAAATCAACCGCACCGTCACTAATTTTCATGGCGATGATGTCAGAGAAAGTCCGGGTTAAAGAACCTTTAGGACCCTTGACAGTAACTTGATCACCATCGCGTTTTACGTCAACGCCGGCTGGGACGTCGACAGTTTTATAACCAATACGACTCACTGTAAGGCACCTCCTATCTTCTTAAAAGTTTTACCAAATGTAAGCGAGAACTTCGCCACCGATTTTCTTGGCACGCGCTTCTTTATCAGTAACGACCCCTTCTGAGGTTGAGATGATAGCGATACCTAAACCGTTTAATACCTTTGGTACATCGTCGGCTTTAACGTATGAACGTAAGCCGGGCTTGGAAATACGCTTCAAACCACTGATAACACGTTGGTTATCCTTGCCGTACTTGAGGAATACGCGGATGATACCTTGTTTGTCATCATCGATGTATTCAACATTACGGATGAAACCTTCGCGCTTCAGGATTTCAGCGATGTCGCGTTTAATTTTAGATGCAGGTACTTCGAGTGATTCGTGACGCACCATGTTGGCGTTACGAATCCGCGTCAAGAAGTCTGCAATAGGATCAGTCATGGACATTAACGTTTACCCTCCCTTTGTTTAAAATTCGTTTTACCAGCTAGCCTTCTTCATACCAGGAATTTGACCCTTGTGGGCAAGTTCGCGTAGGCAGATACGGCAAAGGTGGAACTTTTGATAAACAGAGTGTGGACGTCCACAACGTTCGCAACGAGTATATTCTTGTGTAGAGAACTTCGCAGGACGCTTGTTCTTAGCAATTTGTGATTTCTTAGCCAATTTGTGTGAACCTCCTTAATTAGTGTGAGAACGGCATACCGAATTGAGTCAGCAATTCGCGTGACTCTTCATCAGTGTTAGCCGTTGTAACGATAACGATGTCCAAACCACGAACACGGTTAACGTTATCAAAGTTGATTTCTGGGAAGATCAATTGTTCCTTGATCCCCAAAGTGTAGTTACCACGGCCATCAAAGGCACGAGCACTAACACCATGGAAGTCACGAACACGTGGCAATGACACGTTGATCAACTTATCCAGGAATTCGTACATCCGGTCCCCACGAAGGGTAACCTTTGCACCGATTGACATACCTTCACGAAGACGGAAGGTTGCGATTGATTTCTTGGCCTTAGTAACCAAAGGCTTTTGACCAGAAATCAAACCAAGTTCTTCAACGGCTTCGTCGAGGTTCTTAGCGTTGGTAACAGCGTCACCAACACCCATGTTCAAAACGATCTTTTCGATCTTCGGCGTTTGCATAACAGAGCTGTAGCTGAATTTTTCCACCAATGATGGGGTAATTTCATTAACGAACTTTTCTTTTAAACGAGCTGACATGAAATTATGTTCCTCCTTTCAGTGATTATTTGTCGATGGTTTCGCCGGACTTCTTAGAGAACCGGACTTTGTGACCATCTTCAACACGAACGCCAAGCCGGGTTGGTTCGTTGTTCGAAGGATCAATAAGCATAACGTTGGATGCGTGAATTGGTGCTTCAATATCAATAATTCCGCCTTGGGGATTAGTTTGAGAAGCTTTTTGGTGCTTCTTAATCATATTGACGCCTTTAACGATCACGCGGTTCTTGGCATTAAGGATTTTGGAAACAGTACCTTCTTTGCCTTTGTCCTTGCCAGCGATCACGCGGACCTTGTCACCAGTTTTAATAAGCATTCCTGTGGGCACCTCCTTGTTTAACACGATTCTTGATTACAGTACTTCGGGTGCTAATGAGATAATCTTCATGAAGTCGTTGTCACGTAATTCACGTGCAACTGGTCCAAAGATCCGAGTCCCTTGTGGGCTCTTGTCGTCTTTAATCAGCACAGCAGCATTTTCATCAAAACCGATGTAAGAACCATCGTTACGACGTACACGAGACTTCGTACGAACAACAACAGCCTTGACTACATCACCTTTTTTGACAACGCCACCTGGTGTTGCTTGTTTGACAGTAGCAACGATGACATCACCGATTCCGGCGTAGCGACGTTTTGAGCCACCCAGAACCTTGATAGTCAGGATTTCCCGGGCGCCGGAGTTATCGGCGACCTTTAAGCGACTTTCTTGTTGGATCACAGCTAGTGTCCTCCCTTCAGATCTAGTTCAGAATACGATAAAAACGACACCTAAATGATTACTGCTTTTTCAACAATGTCGACTAAGCGGAACCGCTTGGTAGCAGATAATGGGCGAGTTTCCATGATTTCAACAATGTCGCCTGTTTGGGCTTCGTTGTTTTCGTCATGTGCCTTGTACTTCTTGGAGTACTTGACACGCTTGCCATATCTTGCATCCGTCTTCGTCGTTTCTACAACGACAGTGATCGTCTTGTCCATCTTGTCAGACACGACACGACCACGGTAAACCTTGCGGTTATTACGTGCATCACTCATGTATTAGTGACCTCCTTCTTATCGTATTCTACTTGTTCAGTTCTTGTTGGCGAAGAGCGGTCTTAATCCGCGCAATGTTCTTGCGAACCTGCTTCAACCGTGCGGTGTTTTCCAATTGACCAGTAGCTAATTGGAAACGCAAGTTGAATAATTCGTCCTTGTAGCTCTTTTCTTTATCGAGCATTTCAGCAGTGGTTAATTCGTTGATTTCTTTAGTCTTCATTAGATTCGCCACCTACTTCCTCTCGAGATAAAACCTTAGTACGAACGGGAAGTTTCATGGCTGCAAGACGTAATGCTTCGCGGGCAGTTTCTTCTGAAACGCCACCCACTTCAAACATAACCTTGCCACGCTTAACTGGGGCTACCCAGCCATCAGGCGTACCTTTACCATTACCCATCCGGACCCCAACACCTTTAGCAGTGTAGGATTTGTGAGGGAAAATCTTAATCCAAACTTTCCCACCACGCTTCATGTAACGTGTAATTGCAACACGGGCTGCTTCGATTTGACGGTTGGTGATCCACTTGGAATCCAACGCTTGCAAACCGTAGTCGCCGAAAGCAACGCTCTTGCCACCCTTGGATTCGCCACGTAGCTTACCACGGTGGACACGACGGAACTTTACTCGCTTAGGTACCAGCATGCTATTTCCCTCCTTGTCCGTTAGATTGTTTCTTTTCAGGCAAAACTTCGCCACGGTAGATCCAGGTCTTAACACCCAGAGAACCATAAGTGGTGTGAGCTTCTACCCAAGCATAATCGATATCAGCACGTAACGTGTGCAGAGGAACCGTACCTTCAGCATAGCTTTCGACACGGGACATGTCAGCACCGTTCAAACGGCCTGATACTTGCGTCTTGATACCCTTGGCACCAGAACGCATGGTCCGTTGCATTGTCCCACGCATAGCGCGACGGAATGCAACACGGCCTTCCAATTGACGGGCGATGTTTTCGCCAACCAATTTGGCATCCAGATCTGGCTTCTTGATTTCCACGATGTTGATGTGGACACGTTTGCCAGTTAAGTCATTCAATTCCTTACGGAGATTTTCGACTTCTGAACCACCCTTACCAATAACCATACCTGGCTTGGCAGTGTGAATTGAGATGTTAACACGGTTTGCAGCCCGTTCAATCTCAACAGTTGATACAGATGCGTCAACAAGACGCTTTTCAATAAACTTACGGATTTGAAGGTCTTCCTTCAGGTAAGCAGCGAAATCCTTCTCAGCATACCACTTTGCTTCCCAGTCGCGAATGATACCGACCCGTAATCCAGTTGGATTTACTTTTTGACCCACGTGTTATCCCTCCTTTTTTTCAGATACAACAACCGTAATGTGACTCGTACGTTTGTTGATTGGTGAAGCAGAGCCTTTGGCACGAGGACGGAACCGCTTAAGGGTTGCGCCTTCGTTCACGTAGGCTTCGCTAACAACTAAGTCTTGACGATCTAAGTCAAAATTATTTTCTGCGTTAGCAATTGCTGAGTTCAAAACCTTTGCCACAACCGGTGATGCTCCACGCGGTGTGAACTTTAAAATAGCGATCGCTTCAGCGACGCTCTTGCCGCGGATAAGATCGATGACAAGGCGGACTTTGCGAGCAGCAATCCGAACCGTCTTAGCAGTCGCTTGCGCTGATGTAACTTGTTCAGCCATTAGTTAATCCTCCTTATCAACGAGTTGTTTTATCGTCGCCACCATGACCACGGAATGTCCGGGTTGGTACGAATTCGCCAAGCTTGTGGCCTACCATATCTTCTTGAATGTAAACTGGGACATGCTTCCGTCCATCGTATACAGCAATGGTTAAACCAATAAAGCTAGGGAAAATAGTAGACCGGCGGGACCAGGTCTTAATGACGGCCTTCTTGTCTTGATCCTTCTGCGCATCAACTTTCTTTAATAAGTGCGCATCGGCGAAAGGTCCTTTTTTCAAACTACGACCCATTATGAAACCTCCTCTACTTGTGGCGCATCGCTAAACGCGATGATCACCAGGTCTCTCGACATCCGGATAACCGGATGATTACATCTTAGAACCTTTACGACGACGTACGATGAACTTGTCGCTCTTGTTCTTCTTAGAACGCGTCTTCTTACCAACGGTCTTCTTACCCCATGGAGAAAGAGGAGATGGTAAACCAACAGGTGCTTTACCTTCACCACCACCATGTGGGTGATCGTTAGGGTTCATAACTGAACCACGAACGTGAGGACGTTGACCGATCCAACGATTACGACCGGCTTTACCAACGTTAACCAATTCATGTTCTTCGTTACCTACGGCACCGATAGTTGCACGGTTGACCTTCAGAACCATCCGAACTTCACCAGATGATAACCGAACCAACACGTACTTGTCATCGTTAGCTTTACCTAACAATTGTGCTGAAGTCCCAGCAGAACGGACCAATTGGCCACCCTTGCCTGGCTTCAATTCGATGTTGTGAATAACAGTACCGAATGGAATGTTAGCTAATGGCAAAGCGTTACCAGTCTTGATATCAGCTTCTGGACCAGATTGAACCTTGTCGCCAACCTTTAAGCCCTTAGGAGCAATGATGTATGACTTGATACCGTCAGCGTAAACTAACAAGGCAATGTTTGCAGTCCGGTTAGGATCGTATTCGATAGCCTTAACAGTTGCTGGAACATCATCCTTAATACGCTTAAAGTCGATGATCCGGTATTGACGCTTGTTACCACCGCCACGATGACGGACAGTCATCTTACCAGCGTTGTTACGGCCAGCAGAGTGACTTTGTGAATCAAGCAATGACTTTTCAGGAGTCGTCTTAGTGATGACGTCTTTGTAAACCAAGCTCGTCATGTTACGACGACCATTGCTTGTTGGTTTGTATTTCTTAATCGCCACGTTATTTCCCTCCTATATCTGAGATTTTATTCTTCGCTGAATAACTTGATTTCTTTTGAGTCGGCAGATAAGCTGACAATAGCCTTACGACGCTTCTTAGTGTAGCCTTCGTAACGACCTTGACGCTTTTTCTTACCTTTTAAGTTCATGATGTTGACCTTAACAACCTTAACGTCAAAGATGTCTTCAATAGCATGCTTGACTTGAGTCTTAGTTGCTCGTACGTCAACGTCGAACGTGTAACGTTTGTCGTCCATAGTTGCCATTGAGGCTTCAGTAACAACTGGGCGTAAAATAATGTCACGTGCTTCCATTATGCGAGCACCTCCTCTACTTGAGAAAGAGCTGGTTGCGTGATCACTAACTTATCAGCATCAGCAATGTCGAGGACATTCAAGCTCTTGGCAGGAATAACCTTAACGTTGGCTAAGTTGCGAGCTGCTAAAGCAGCAGTAACGTTGTCGTCTTCAAGAACAACTAACGTCTTAGTCGTGACATTCAAACCAGCAAGCACTGAAGCAAATTCTTTCGTCTTAGGTGCATCGAATGCTAATCCGTCGACTACGACGAAACTATCATCGAGAACCTTTTGAGAAAGAATAGACTTTAATGCTAAACGGCCGACCTTCTTAGGAAGGTGGTAACTGTAAGAACGAGGGGTAGGTCCAAAGACCACACCACCGCCAACCCATTGTGGTGAACGGATTGAACCTTGACGTGCCCGACCAGTACCCTTTTGACGCCATGGCTTCTTCCCACCACCACGAACGGCACTCCGGTTTTTAACGGCGTGAGTTCCTTGGCGAAGAGATGCCCGTTGCATCAAAATTGTGTCGAATACGACGTTTTCGTTAGGTTCGATGCCGAAGATATCAGCGTTCAAAGTAACGTCGCCGTTTTGGCTACCATCTTGTTTGTATAATGCTACGCTTGTCATTTAATTATCCTCCCTTCCTAATTAGTTTTCAGAATGCTTTGGGCGTGGTGGGCGAACAGCACTCTTAACAGTAACGAGTGACTTGTTAGCACCAGGCACATTGCCCTTAATCAACAGAACGTTGTTATCAGCGTCAGCCTTAACGATCACGAGGTTTTGGATAGTAACTTGCTTGTTACCCATCCGACCAGGAAGCTTCATGCCAGGGAAGACCCGGTTGATGATAGCACCCAAAGAACCTGGACGACGGTGGTAACGAGAACCATGGGCCATAGGGCCACGGCTTTGACCATCTTTATGAATGTTACCTTGGTATCCATGACCTTTAGTGATACCAGTGACATCAACGATGTCTCCTGCTTGGAAGGTATCAACTTTAACTTCGTCTGCTACCTTGTAATCTCCCAGCTCAACATCTCTGAATTCACGAATGAAGCGCTTAGGAGTCGTGTTTGCTTTTGCTACATGACCTTGTTCGGGCTTGTTGCTGAGTACTTCACGCTTGTCTTGGTAACCAAGTTGAATGGCATCGTAACCGTCGTTTTCCATCGTCTTAACTTGCAACACTACGTTTGGGGTTGCTTCGACAACAGTAACGGGGATTAATTCGCCAGCATCAGTGAAGACTTGCGTCATCCCGACCTTTTTCCCTAAGATTCCTTTAGTGGTCATGAGTACACCTCCGATTATATTGTATTTATTTTGAAAAATTATAACTTGATTTCGATGTCAACACCGCTAGGCAAGTCGAGCTTCATTAATGAGTCAACTGTCTTTGGCGTTGGGTTAACGATATCGATCAAACGCTTGTGCGTCCGCATTTCGAATTGTTCACGTGAGTCCTTAAACTTATGTGGTGAACGTAATACGGTGTAGATCGTCCGTTCAGTTGGTAATGGAATTGGACCAGAGATAGTGGCACCAGTTCTCTTAGCTGTTTCAACGATCTTGTCCGCTGATTGGTCGAGGATACGATGTTCGTAAGCCTTCAACCGAATCCGAATTTTTTGTTTTGCCATTGTGTTCCCTCCTTCGTCTATTTTAAAAATAAGACTAACTCCGTGGAAATTCCCGCCACACCCTCATGGCAAAGCGGCCGGGTGTGTCGCAATCTCCCACATCATCGCTTAAGCTTTGAGCTCTCCCCCGGGGGTAGTAAAATACCCTCGGAATTACAGCACTTGACTATCATACTAAATAAACCGCCGCCTGACAAGGGTTTTCGCAGAATTAGTCAATCTTTTTTGTGAAATCGCTGACCAATTTGATGCAGATCAAGTCAACATAAATTTATTTATCCCAAATGACACGCGACTTTACTAATATCGTCTTGATTGGACTGTCCCACCTGTACACTGTCCGATGACTCACCACCGCAACTGCCACAACCTTTCGCGACCATCTCTGCTAGTCGCTTATATCGACTTCTTCCTATTAAATAGCAGTCTTGCCAGTAACCAGCCAATCAAGCAGGTCAGGACATCAGCAGTTGGCTGTGCCCAGATGATCCCGTGGTACCCCAGAAAATGGGCCCCGAACACGATCATCAGGTAGAACACAACACCCTGCCGCGCAATCGACATGATTAAGGCCCCGATAGCCTTCCCGGTACTCTGGAAGACCGTTGTATAAACGAGAACAGCTCCCACAAACGGTGTCGTCACCAGAAAGACCCGTAGCATGTATGTCCCGGCACTAATAACCGCTGAATTATGCAGAAACAGGCTAATAATCCATGGCGCACCTATCATGAGAATTACTGCGAAGACCAGTGCATAGACAACTTCAACTAACAGGTCAAAGTGAAGAATTCTCCTGAATCGTTCCTGATTGTTGGCCCCAAACGTATAGCCAATCAGGGGTTGGGCGCCAAAGGCAAAGCCAACCATCACCAACATAACAATCATGTAGACCTTGAGGACAATACCCATTGCAGCTACACGTGTCGCCCCGTAGTCGACTAGATAGCGATTCAAGACTGCCGTTCCAAATGCCTGCATGAGGTTGGTGATCGATCCAGGAATTCCAATGAACAGAATTTGGCGAATCAACTGACTGTCAATTCGACTGCGTTTGATAGCAATCGAGATAACCTGGCAATACCGCTTGGTCAAGTACACCAGGAGCCCTGCAGATACCGTATAGCCAATAACTGTGGCCAGTGCTGCACCCGCAGCTCCTAAGCCAACGGGAAAGATCAACAGTGGGTCCAAGATGATCGTGATGACCGTCCCAACCATAGTTCCGACCATCGACTGTGTGGCAAATCCCTCCGTCCGAATCAGATTACCAGGAACAATCGAGACAATGATTGGCATTGCACCAATCGCCATGATCCGGTAGAACTGTTCAGCGTAGGAATATGTCGCCGGTGTAGCGCCCAGCAAGTGTAAGATTGACCGGCTAAATCCTAAAAGAATGACTGTTGTCACCAATCCCAGAACAACCGCCCCATACAGGCAGAAACTACTGACACGACTCCCCGTGGCATAGGATTTCTCTCCTAACAGCCGTGAAATCAGCGAGCTACCACCGAGACCAAAGATATCGCCAATCGCAATCAAGAAAGAAAACAAGGGCGTACACAGCGCAACGCCGGCAACCAAATTCGTGTTCTGCGTCTGTGAAACGAAAAAAGTATCGGCCAGATTATAAATCATGCTGGCCACCATACTCAACACAACAGGTAGTGCGAGCTTAAAGTACGCTCGGGGAATCGATGACCGTTCAAACAACTCTTCCATAACTCACTCTCCCACTTGGCTTCAAACGCACAGAGGTTATTATAACGCAAGAGGCCACGTTCTGTCAGGCTGTTGTCATGCCTTGATAGACCATCCAGTTTAGCATTCACCTGCCAAGCGGTCAGCCCAGTACTGAAGCAAGATCTGACTCGACAAAAAAACGCCTCACTATAATAGCGAGGCGCTTCATTTTAGTGAATAGCTAAACTCTAGTCTTCGACTGGAGTACCGCCGTTCTTCTTGATAATATCAGCTTGAACACTCTTTGGCGTTGGTTCGTAGTGATCAAACGTCATGGTAAAGGTACCACGACCTTGTGATGCAGAACGTAACGTCGTCGCGTAACCGAACATTTCGGATAACGGAACGAAGGAGTGAATCATTTGTGCGTTCCCACGAGCTTCCATACCATCAACCTTACCACGACGAGCGGTAACTTGGCCCATGATATCACCCATGTAGTCTTCTGGTACCAAGATATCAACCTTCATGATTGGTTCAAGGATAACAGGACCAGCACTTTGGACAGCCTTACGTAAAGCCAAGGAAGCGGCAACCTTGAAGGCTGCTTCACTCGAATCGACTTCATGGTAACTACCATCGTATAACTTAGCCTTAACATCAACCAATGGGTAACCGGCTAACACACCGTTTGCCATGGCTTCTTGCAGACCTTGGTCAACTGAAGGGATGAATTCACGAGGAACAACCCCACCAACGATAGCGTCTTCAAATTCGTAACCCTTACCACGTTCGTTAGGGGTAAATTCGATCCAAACGTCACCATATTGACCTTTACCACCAGATTGACGAACGAACTTACCTTGAACCTTAGTTGACTTCGTGAATGCTTCACGGTAAGCAACTTGAGGGGCACCGATGTTAGCGGCAACCTTAAATTCACGTTTCATCCGGTCGATGATGATATCCAAGTGAAGTTCACCCATCCCAGCAATCAACGTTTCACCAGTTTCAGGGTTAGTTTCAGCCTTGAAAGTTGGATCTTCTTCAGAAAGCTTTTGTAAGGCGTTGTTCATCTTATCTTGGTCAGCCTTCGTCTTTGGTTCAACGGCAACCTGGATCACAGGATCTGGGAAGTTCATTGATTCCAAATGTAAGGGGTGATCAGGGTCAGTCAAAGAGTCACCAGTAGTGGTGTTCTTCAAACCAATGGCCCCAGCAATATCCCCAGAGAAGACTTCTGGAATTTCTTGACGGTGATTTGAATGCATTTGCAGCAAACGACCAACACGTTCACGCTTGTCCTTCGTCGCATTGAGCACGTAAGAACCAGCTTCCAGAGTACCGGAGTAAACCCGGATGTAAGTCAAACGACCAACGAATGGGTCGGTAGCAACCTTGAAAGCCAAGGCAGCGAATGGATCGTCATCGTTAGCACGTAAAGTAACGGCTTCATCAGTGTCAGGAACAGTGGCGTTGTATGGCTTAACATCCAATGGAGATGGTAAGTAGTCTACAACGGCATCCATCAACATCTGAACACCCTTATCCTTGAAGGCAGAACCAGCAAAGACAGGGAACATGTCCAAACGTAAAGTGGCACGACGGATAGCAGCCTTTAATTCCTCTTTGGTGATTTCTTCACCTTCGAGGTACTTTTCCATGATTTCATCATCAACGTCAGCGACGCTTTCGATGATGCCTTCATGACGCTTCTTTGCTTCTTCAAGCATGTCGGCAGGAATTTCAACCGTGTCCCATGAGGAACCCAATTCATCCTTGTCATAAACGTAGGCTTTCATTTCGATTAAGTCAACAACACCAGCGAAGTCGTCTTCAGCACCGATAGCCATTTGCAAAGCAACGGCGTTGGCTTGAAGGCGGTCGTGGAGAGAGTCCACTGAGAAGTCAAAATCGGCACCCAGCTTGTCCATCTTGTTGACGAAAACAATACGGGGAACATCGAAGTCTGAGGCTTGACGCCAAACAGTTTCAGTCTGAGGTTCAACCCCGGCTTGACCATCTAAGACGGCAACGGCACCATCAAGCACACGCAGAGAACGTTCAACTTCAACAGTGAAGTCCACGTGTCCTGGTGTATCAATGATGTTAATCCGGTGTTCTTTCCATTCGGCCGTGGTAGCGGCTGAAGTGATCGTAATACCCCGTTCTTGTTCTTGTTCCATCCAGTCCATTTGTGAAGCCCCATCATGGGTTTCACCAATCTTGTGGATCTTACCAGTATAATACAGGATACGCTCAGTAGTCGTCGTCTTACCGGCATCGATATGAGCCATGATACCAATGTTACGAGTCTTCTCAAGCGGAAATTCACGAGTATTAGCCATGATTAATGTGTAACTCCTCTCAATTTGATTATAGGTTGATTGTGCCAAAAGGTGGCTACTATCATCACACTGATTAAGTAGCCACCTCTCGATTAAGGGAAGATTCCCTTAAGCTAGAGACGAAAGTGTTAAACAACACTCCGCCCTAACATTTTATCACACTGCTAGTAATACAGCGCGATAGCTGCTTTTACCAACGGTAGTGTGCGAAGGCACGGTTGGCATCAGCCATACGGTGCGTATCTTCACGCTTCTTAACAGCTGCACCCGTGTTGTTGGCAGCGTCCATGATTTCACGCGCTAAGCGTTCAACCATGGTGTGTTCGCCACGTAAACGTGAGTATTGAACCATCCAACGCAGACCTAAAGTGGTCCGACGATCTGGACGAACTTCGATTGGAACTTGGTAGTTTGACCCACCAACACGCCGAGCCTTAACTTCCAAGACTGGCATGACGTTCTTCATTGCTTCTTCGAAGACTTCAACTGGATCGTTACCAGTTTCGTTCTTAATGATGTCGAAGGCACCATAAATGATTTTAGTAGAAGTACCACGTTTCCCATCCATCATCGTGTGGTTAATCAAACGAGTAACCAACTTTGAGTTGTAAATTGGATCAGGAAGGACTTCACGCTTTTGTACGTTTCCTTTTCTAGGCATTGTTAATATCCTCCTCGAATGTTGTTTCAGACTGCTTGACGGCAACCGTGCAAGTCAGTCCAATAAGTCATCTTAGTCCTTAGGCTTCTTAGTACCGTACTTGGACCGACTTTGACGACGGTCAGTAACACCGGCAGTATCGAGCGCACCACGGATGATGTGGTAACGAACCCCAGGTAAATCCTTTACCCGGCCACCACGGATCAAAACAACACTATGTTCTTGAAGGTTATGACCGATACCAGGAATGTAAGCAGTCACTTCAATTAAGTTTGATAACCGTACACGTGCATATTTCCGTAAAGCTGAGTTAGGCTTCTTTGGTGTCATAGTACCGACACGAGTAGCAACCCCACGCTTTTGTGGAGCTGGATTCTTAACTTGAGCTTTTTTGAAACTGTTATACCCGAAGTTTAAAGCTGGGGCATCTGATTTAGAACTTTTAGATTTACGACCTTTACGCACCAATTGGTTAATAGTAGGCATCTAAATAGTCCTCCTTTCCTATTCTTGAGTTTAGTCCACACATCCAGGTGGTTCATTTTTCTTTAAAGAAAAAAGCCACTCAGATGCGGGTTCAATTGAAGTGTCTCTCCCGCCGTCAGTCAGCATGTCCGGTAATGATTACCCGAGACCTGTCTGCGAAAAGCACCTTTAATAGAATACCACGCCAGAAAACTCATGTCAATAAAGGTTTTTGGCTTTCCCCACAAATATTTCGCCACTTTTTACGGAGTTATAGAATATAGAGGTGAAAAACATGTTGCTGATTATTCTATTTATCTATGGAAGTTGCACCGGTTCCCTACTAGTTGCGATGGCCAGTCGGTATGCTACTGGTGGCTCCTATCTATTTCCTGCGTCACACTGCGATACCTGTCAGACGCCACTCACCTACTGGCAACTTGTGCCGATCCTGAGCTATACATTGTTACGTGGGAAATGTCAGACCTGTGGACGTATGATTCCAGCAATCACCGTTGGGGTTGAGGTAATTGCCGGTCTGTTAGCCACCACTGTGACCGATTCGACCAGTCTCATAATCGTTCTGTGGCTTGCACTCTGGGGGTTCGCCGCCCTATGCGATTGGCAAACGCAGACCTTCCCTGGCTGGGTGAGTTGGTTGACAACCGGTCTCTCCCTTTGGGGCCAATCACCTGTCGTCTGGCTGACTGGTTGTGTGCTTCTGCTAACCATTCGTTTACTCTGGCCACACTGGCACCACCCCACCATTGGTGACGGTGATCTGGAAATGATGGTCAGCTACAGTCTTCTGTGGGGTGTAACGTCGACTGCCCAGTGGTTATTGGCTGCCTGCTTGCTGGGGCTTTGGCAGTCCCGTGCCGGCACACGGATTGCCTTTCTTCCTGACTTGATGGTTAGCGCAGTTGGGTGGTGGCTGGTGTTGTGAAGAAGGATGCTTATGTGGCGCTGAAACAACGAAAGCGTCAAACATATCTGGTCATAACAGTTTCGTCAGATTCTTCCGCTTAACAAAAATAAGCTCCCTAGCCGGCAGCTGCTAGTGTCCTCATTTGTTCGGTGCACTTGATCCACTCTCGCCATATTATTCTGATCCTGGCGGCTTCCGAAACGCGTTCCGTAAGGCAGGTTCCTGCGCTTAACAAAAATAAGCTCCCTGGCCGGCAGCTGCTAGTGTCCTCATTTGCTCGGTGCGCTTGATCCACTCTCGCCATGCTATCCCAACTCTGGCAGCTTCCGAAACGCGTTCCACTAGCCAGATTCTTCCGCTTAACAAAAATAAGGCTCCTAGCCGGCAGCCGCCGACTAGAAGCCTTATTCTCGTTAAGCGGAAGAATCTAAACAGGCTAGTGGAACGCTCTTACGCCTGTGAGTCCTCTTGCATTTGCTTTTCCAAATCGCTGATTGAGTAGACACCTTCGGTTGACGAACCGCCAACTTCCTTGGGCTTGATCTGACGGTAATCTGGCATCCCAGTCCCGGCAGGAATGATCTTCCCAATAATAACGTTTTCCTTCAAACCAACTAATGGATCGTTCTTGCCACGAATAGCAGCGTCGGTCAAGACACGCGTCGTTTCCTGGAAGGATGCGGCTGATAAGAAACTGTTCGTTTCCAAGGCAGCCTTGGTGATCCCCAAGATAACTGGACGAGCCGTAGCAGCGATACCACCAGAGATTAACGTCTGGTAGTTAGCGCGACGGAAGTCTTGAATATCCATCAAGGTACCAGGCAAGACGTCGGTATCGCCCGGATCCATGATCCGAACTTTACGTAGCATCTGCCGAACCATGATTTCAACGTGCTTATCACTGATAGCAACACCTTGCATCCGGTAAACACGTTGTACTTCACCTAAGATGTAAGTTTCAGTAGACAAGACATCACGAACCCGCAACATTTCCTTAGGATCAACAGACCCATAGTTCAATGCTGACCCACGGTGAATGAAGTCGCCTTCGCTAACTCGCATACGAGCAGTGATTGGTAACGTGTAACTCCGCGTATCGGCTTCACCCTTAACAGTGATTTCCTTGGTCCGTTCTGCTGGGTTTTCTTCGATTGATTCAATCGTCCCAGTAACTTCAGTAATTTCAGCTTTACCTTTAGGGTTCCGAGATTCAAACAATTCTTGAACACGAGGAAGCCCTTGGGTAATATCTTCGTTCCCGGCAACACCACCGGTATGGAAGTTCCGCATGGTCAACTGGGTACCTGGTTCACCGATAGATTGCGCGGCAACAGTACCAACAGCTTCACCAACTTCAACCTCATCACCAGTAGCCATGTTACGGCCGTAACAATGCTCACAAACACCATGTTCAGTGTTGCAAGTAAAGGCAGAACGAATGGTAACTTCTTCAACACCAGCATCAACGATCTTTTGAGCGGTGTCTTCGACGATCATTTGGTTCTTAGGAACGATAACGTCCCCAGTCTTTGGATCGTTGACGGTCTTTTGGGTGTAACGCCCTAAGATCCGGTCGTACAATGGTTCGATCATTTCGTTACCATCAGTGATGGCGCGAATCTTCAAACCACGGTCAGTCCCACAATCCTTTTCCCGAATGATAACGTCTTGCGCAACATCGACCAGCCGCCGAGTCAGGTAACCTGAGTTGGCAGTCTTGAGGGCCGTATCGGTCATCCCTTTACGAGCCCCATGGGTCGAAATGAACATTTCCATAACCGTCAGGCCTTCACGGAAGTTTGACGTAATCGGCAGCTCCATGATGTCACCACTAGGAGCGGCCATCAAGCCACGCATACCAGCCAACTGGGTAAAGTTAGAAATGTTACCACGAGCACCAGAATCACTCATCATAAAGATAGGGTTCTGTTGGTCGAAACTGTGAATCAGTGCGTTTTGAATGTCATCCTTGGCATCGTTCCAGATTCCAATAACACGTTCGTAACGTTCGTGATCGGTGATCAACCCACGCCGGAATTGCTTCGTTACCGTGGCAACCTGTTTGTGGGCTGCGTCGATAATTTCTGGCTTTTCCTTTAAGTCGGTAACGTCGACCATCCCAACCGTTAACCCAGACTTCGTAGATTCGTCGTAACCCAAATCCTTGATCCGGTCCAACAGCTTAGAGGTTTCAGTAACCTTGTATTGTTGGTAAACGGCAGCGATAATGTCGGACAAGAAGCCCTTCTTGAATGGTCCAATGATTTCTGCATTTTGCAGGTAATCGTGAATGTCTTCGCCCGGTGCCAAGAAGTACTTGTCAGGGACGTAGCCGTTCAGGTTCGTGCTGGTTGGTTCGTTCAAGTATGGGAACGACTTAGGCAGGATGTTGTTAAAGATCAACTTCCCAACAGTCGTTACCATAATCTTACCGCGTTGTTCATCGGTAAATGGCTTGTCAGTCATGCCGGAGACTTGGACCCCAACGCGACTGTGCCAGTGAACCAAACCGTTACGATAAGCCAAGACGGCCTCGTTGAGGTCGGTAAAGATCATGCCTTCCCCTTCACGGTTATCTTCTTCCATGGTCAAGTAGTAGTTCCCGATAACCATATCTTGAGAAGGCGCAACAACTGGCTTACCACTGGCAGGTGCCAGGATATGGTGAGCAGCCAACATCAGCAAACGTGCTTCAGCTTGTGCTTCGTCAGATAACGGCACGTGAATGGCCATTTGGTCCCCATCGAAATCGGCATTGTAAGCTTCACAAGCCAATGGGTGAAGACGCATAGCCTTACCACTAACCAAGACTGGTTCGAACGCTTGAATCCCCAAACGGTGAAGCGTAGGTGCCCGGTTCAACAGAACAGGGTGTTCCTTGATAACATCTTCAAGAACATTGAAGACATCGTCATCTTCACGATCGATCTGGCGCTTGGCATTCTTAATGTTAGAAGCCAAACCACGCGCAACCAATTCCTTCATGATAAATGGCCGGAACAATTCCAAAGCCATTGGAACTGGCAGACCCATTTGGTTGAACTTGAGGGAAGGACCAACGTCAATAACGGAACGACCAGAGTAGTCAACCCGCTTCCCTAACAAGTTTTGACGGAAACGCCCTTGCTTCCCTTTCAACATGTGTGAAAGAGACTTCAATGGACGATTACCAGGACCAGCAACTGGACGGCCACGACGACCGTTATCGATCAAAGCATCAACGGCTTCTTGGAGCATCCGCTTTTCGTTTTGAACGATGATCCCAGGTGCATTTAAGTCCAGTAAACGCTTCAACCGGCTGTTCCGGTTGATAACCCGCCGGTACAAATCATTCAGGTCGGACGTTGCAAAACGGCCACCTTCGAGTTGTACCATTGGACGAAGATCAGGTGGGATTACCGGAATAGCATCCATGACCATCCAGTCGGGACGGTTACCTGAGGTTACGAAGGCTTCCAGAATGTCCAAACGACGAACGGCACGCGTCCGCTTTTGACCAGTGGCTTCCTTCAGTTCTTCTTTTAATTCTTTAACTTCTTTTTCTAGGTCTACGGCCATCAATAACTTCTTGATGGCTTCGGCACCCATTTCAGCCTTGAAGGCCTTGCTACCGTATTCTACGAGCTTGTCACGATAATCCCGTTCGGAAAGGAGTTGCTTCTTTTCCAATGGGGTGTTACCTGGATCCAAGACAACGTAAGATGCAAAGTAGATGATTTCTTCCAGGGCACGAGGACTCATGTCGAGGACCAAGCCCATCCGACTTGGAATCCCCTTGAAGTACCAGATGTGGGTGACAGGAGCAGCTAATTCAATATGGCCCATCCGTTCACGACGAACCTTAGAACGGGTAACTTCAACACCACAACGGTCACAAACGACACCCTTGTAACGGATCCGCTTGTATTTCCCACAGGCACATTCCCAGTCCTTGGTAGGACCGAAAATCCGCTCGTCGAACAGCCCATCTTTTTCAGGCTTTAACGTCCGGTAGTTGATGGTTTCAGGCTTCTTAACTTCCCCGTAAGACCAGCTACGGATCTTATCAGGTGAAGCCAGCCCGATCTGCATGCTTTCGAACTTATTGACATCGACCAAAGAAGCGACCTCCCTTATTAATTAGTCTTGTGTGTTCGGTTGACTTTCATTTTTCGTTGATTCTGGTGTGGTCTTGGCACTATCGGCCTGAGCTTGCGCTTTACGTTGCTCTTCTTGCTGTTGGGCGTACTTGCTCAAAGCATCAACGTTCACAACATCATCGTCATCGTCGTCCATATCGCGGAGTTCGATTTCTTCGTTGTTCCCGTTTAAGACCTTCATGTCCAGCCCTAAGGATTGTAGTTCCTTGACCAGAACACGGAATGATTCAGGGACACCAGGCTTTGGAATTGGATCGCCCTTAACGATGGCTTCGTAGGTCTTAACCCGACCAACGACGTCATCGGACTTGTACGTCAAGATTTCTTGCAACGTATAAGCGGCACCATAAGCTTCCAAGGCCCAAACTTCCATTTCACCAAACCGTTGGCCACCAAATTGTGCTTTCCCACCAAGGGGTTGTTGGGTAACCAATGAGTAAGGTCCAATAGAACGAGCGTGCATCTTGTCATCAACCATGTGGGCCAACTTCAGGTAGTTCATAACACCAACGGCAACCCGCTTATCAAACGGTTCACCAGTCCGACCATCGTATAAGACAGTCTTGGCATCAGCAGCCATCCCAGCTTCCTTCAAAGCATCCGCGATATCAGTATCTTGGGCCCCATCGAAGACTGGCGTAGCCACGTGAATCCCTAACTTACGAGCAGCCATCCCTAAATGCAATTCGAGCACTTGCCCGATGTTCATCCGGGAAGGCACACCCATTGGACTCAGCATAATGTCGATTGGTGTCCCATCTGGCATGTATGGCATATCTTCTTGAGGGATAACGACGGAAACCGTCCCCTTGTTACCATGACGACCAGACATCTTGTCACCAACTTGGATCTTCCGCTTTTGCGCGATGTAGACCCGAACCATCATGTTGACACCAGGTGATAATTCATCCCCGTTTTCACGAGTAAAGATCTTAACATCCTGGATGATCCCGCCACCACCATGTGGAACCTTCAGAGAAGTATCCCGTACTTCACGGGCCTTTTCACCAAAGATAGCATGGAGCAAACGTTCTTCGGCTGATAATTCAGTCACACCCTTAGGCGTTACCTTACCAACTAAGATGTCACCGTCTTGAACTTCGGCACCAACACGGATAATCCCGTCTTCATCCAAGTTCTTCAAGGCATCTTCACCGACGTTAGGAATTTCACGCGTCATTTCTTCAGGTCCAAGCTTCGTGTCACGTGCTTCTGATTCGTATTCCTCAATATGAATCGACGTGTAAACATCATCGCGAACCAAACGTTCGTTGATCCCGATGGCATCTTCGAAGTTGTACCCTTGCCAAGTCATGAAGGCAACCAATGGGTTTTGCCCTAAAGCAAGTTCCCCATTTTCCATGGAAGGACCATCAGCCAAGATTTCGTCGTTGTCGACGTGATCGCCAACTTTAACGATTGGCCGTTGGTTGTAGTTCTTACCACCGTTTGACCGGCGGAACTTCATGAGCTTGTAAGTGTCAAGCGCATCGTCTTCGCGACGAACACGAATTTCACGTGCATCGACGTATTCAACAGTTCCTTCGTGTTGGCTAATTAAAGCAACCCCGGAGTCATGCGCAGCTTTATATTCAATACCAGTCCCAACCAGTGGTGCGTGAGGGTCAAGCAATGGCACAGCTTGTCGTTGCATGTTGGCACCCATCAAGGCACGGTTAGAGTCATCGTTTTCCAAGAAAGGAATACATGCAGTGGCCACGGCAACAACTTGCTTAGGCGAAACGTCCATGTAATCAATCTTGTCAGCACTGGTTTCGATGTTGTTATCTTCGTCACGGGCCATAATGGTATCCGTAGCGAATGACCCATCATCGTTTAAAGGCGTGTTGGCTTGGGCAACGACATAGTTATCTTCTTCATCAGCAGTCAGGTAATCGATCTTGTCGGTAACCATGTGTGTATCCCATGACACACGGCGGTATGGTGTTTCGATGAACCCATACTTGTTAACCCGTGCGTAGCTGGACAGACTGTTGATCAACCCAATGTTAGGACCTTCAGGCGTTTCAATTGGGCACATCCGACCGTAGTGGGTGTAGTGCACATCCCGGACTTCATATCCGGCACGGTCACGTGTCAAACCACCAGGTCCAAGGGCAGACAGACGACGCTTATGGGTTAATTCACCCAATGGGTTAGTCTGGTCCATAAATTGTGACAATTGAGATGACCCAAAGAATTCCTTAATAGAAGCAACCACTGGACGAATGTTGATCAATTGTTGTGGCGTTACGGTTGCGGCGTCTTGAATAGACATCCGTTCACGAACAACCCGTTCCATCCGGGACAACCCGATCCGGAATTGGTTTTGCAACAATTCACCAACGGAACGAATCCGCCGGTTACCCAAGTGGTCAATATCATCGGTGTTCCCAATGCCGATTTGCAGATCGAAGAAGTAGTTCATAGAAGCGATGATGTCGGCTGGACGAATGTGCTTCAGCTTGATATCAATGTTCCCATTCCCGATAACGGGAACTTCTTGTTCTGGATCGTCAGGTGATTGGACCTTGATGATTTGTAACTTTAGAGGTTCGGTAACGACCGCTTCATCTGAAGGTTGGAAAGTAACCATCTTGAAATCGTCTTGATCCAAGAATGGTGCCAAGGTCTTCATGACGTCCTTGTCAACAACCGTGCCCTTTTGCGCGATAACTTCACCAGTGTCTGGGTCAGCTAACGTTTCAGCTAAGGTTAAGCCGAGCAAACGGGTCTTCAGGCTGAGCTTCTTGTTGGTCTTGTAACGACCAACGGGAGCCATATCGTAACGCTTAGGGTCAAAGAAACGTGCAGTCAGCAGGCTCCGTGAGGAGTCAGCCGTCTTAGGTTCACCTGGACGTAGGCGTTCGTAAATGTCCTTTAAGGACTCTTCAACACGGGAATCGTCGGTATTCTTATGAATATCCTTTTCCAACGTGTTAGACAAGCTGTCGTTGTCACCCAAGATATCTAAGATTTCGTCGTCGGAACCGAAACCTAATGCCCGAACCAATTCGGTCATCGGAATCTTCCGTGTCCGGTCGATCCGAACGTAAGAAATATTCTTAGCATCAGTTTCGAATTCGAGCCAAGCACCACGGTTAGGAATAACCGTCGCGCCAAACACAGTCCGGCCGTTCTTGTCAGTGTCTTCATTGAAGTAAACACCTGGTGAGCGGACTAATTGCGAAACAATAACCCGTTCTGCCCCGTTAATGATAAAGGTCCCTTGGGCCGTCATTAATGGGAAGTCACCGAAGAAGACGTCTTGCGATTTGATTTCGCCCGTTTCGTGGTTGGTTAAGCGTAAAGTCACGTGCAGTGGTGCTGAGAAATTGGCATCGTGTTCCCGTGCTTCATCAACGGAATATTTGGGTTCTAGTAATTGATAATCAACAAACTCTAACGAAAGGTTTCCTTGAAAATCTTCGATTGGCATGATGTCGTCGAACATATCCCGTAAACCTTCATCGAGGAACCAGTTGTAAGAATTCGTCTGAATCTCGATTAAGTTAGGGAGATCAAGGACTTCCTTGATCCGCGAATAGCTACGGCGAGTACGGTGTTTCCCGTATTTCACTAAGTGTCCTGCCAAGTTGTTCACCTCTCCTATTTATTCTGTGAAATGGTCAAAAGTCCTAATGTTACATTTTGATTACAATTACGTAATCAGCCGGATTTTTGGCAAAAAAAATCCAAAAACAAACCCACAGTTTGCTTTTGGCTTCTTATAACGGACGCTACCGGACAATATATCGGTGCATCCAATTTCAGTTCACAGTTGCATACAAATGATATAATACTAGCTTCTGAAGCAAATGTCAATAGAGAAGCTCTACTTCTTAACGGCAACCCCAAATAGGATCAACCGAACCAGTGCTAGTGTCTGCTCGTGTTGGGAAGCATCTTTGGGTCCCACATGATGAAACGTGTTGAACAGTGGGCTCAGACTCGTCAGATAGAAAGCAGCCGCATCTTGCGTCTTGACCCCATCCTGCAGACTAACGACACCGGTCTCAAAGAAACTGGTCAGTGGCATCAGATAGTCTTGCATGAAGACCATCCCCAATTGCCGCTTGTTTTCTGGTTTGAGAAACTTGAAGCTTCCGTGGATCACGGTGAAGACATCTCGGGGATGCGCCTTGGTGAGTACCTCAGTGACCGCCGTCAATGCCTCTACAGGATCCGCATCTGCTGGCGTCTGTGCCACGACATCGGTGATTCCCGTCTGAATCTCTTCCCCAACGGTCTTGATGACTTCGAGGAAGATGACCTCCTTATCACTGAAGTGGTGATACAGCGCAGGCTGGGTAATCCCCACTTGTTTGGCGATATCACGGGTCGATGTTGCCTGATAGCCCTGTGCCAAGAATTGTTCCCGCGCTGCAGCTAAGATAGCGGCGTGGGTATGGGTTAGTTGTTCTTCTCTCTTCATGAGCAAGCCGGCTTCCCTTCTAAATGCGATTTATTTTTCATATTGTATTGCTGTAAAAATTGGCGTCCATGACTATCAGAGATTCCACCTGCTGTGGGGACTGACCCAAGTCAAGGAACGATCTTGGCCCTCGATTTGAAATATCACCAAAATCATCAGCCTTCAAGTTCGTCCCATGGCGTTAGCCCGCGCGAAATCAACCACGTGTCCTAAGACCACCGTCACAGCCGCTTGTATCTCTAGCGTCCGTCGACTAAGTGCGTTTTCATCAGCAAGTATGCCGACTCACAGTGGCTTGAGCAAGGCACCTGCTAAGCCGCGAATTTACGCCCGATCAACCTTCCTAATATACCATATTATCAAATTAAGTGTACCACATTCATTTATCACCAGCTAGGTCAACGCCTGTGATTTACCGTCCGTTCACCGACCAGCTCTGCTTCGTGTCAATACCGCGTTACCTCTGAGAATTGCTGTCCAAAAATAGTGGTGCTTCCCCGCCTGGAGGAAACACCACTACTATTGATTCATTTTAAAATTAGTGACTTGCCACTGCAGTTGGCTTAGTCTTACTTGGCGTCTTCACATTAACCGTGATTTCACCATGGGTCGCCCCAACCGTGACTTGGTCGTTAGCCTTGACTTCACCATTCAGCAAAGCCTCACTCAGCTTATCTTCAACCTGTGTCTGCAGTGCCCGGCGAATTGGCCGTGCCCCGTACTCAGGATCGAAACCCGCCTTGGCCACTACTTCAATGGCCGCCGGCGTAATCTTCAGCTTAATGTTTTGCTCAGCAACACGATCGACGATGTGCTTAGCCATCAGCTTCACAATCTCGTGGAGTTCATCCTTCTTCAGAGAGTGGAAGATAACCGTTTCATCGATCCGGTTCAGGAATTCTGGCCGGAATGACTGTTTCAACGTTTCTCGAATTGTCTGGGACATCGCACGGTAATTGTTGGCCATGTCTTCGGCACCGAACCCAACGGTCTTTTCATCCCGCAGCTTCGTCGCCCCTAAGTTAGACGTCATGATCAGAATTGTATTCCGGAAGTCAACCTTACGTCCCTTAGAATCGGTCAGGTAGCCGTCATCCAAGACCTGCAAGAGAATGTTGAAGACATCTGGGTGAGCCTTTTCAACTTCATCGAAGAGGACCACGGAATACGGCTTCTGACGAACCTTTTCCGTTAATTGGCCACCCTCATCGTAGCCCACGTAACCGGGAGCTGACCCGATCAAACGACTGGTCGAGTACTTCTCCATGTATTCGCTCATGTCGACACGAATCATGTTGTCTTCGGAACCAAACATGGCTTCGGCCAACGCCTTGGCTAACTCAGTCTTACCAACACCAGTTGGCCCTAAGAACATAAACGATCCGATTGGCCGGTTAGGATCCTTCAACCCCGACCGTGCCCGCCGAATGGCCCGAGAAACGGCCGAAACGGCTTCTTCCTGACCGATGACCCGCTTATGCAGGATTGACTCCAGATTGACCAAACGATCGGCGTCCGTCTGCTTCAGCTGTGTCACGGGAACCCCCGTCCACTCAGCCACCACATCGGCAATGTCTTCGCCAGTGACATCCGTCGCGTATTGCCGATCCGGTGTCACAGCAGCGGCAGCCTTGGCCGCACGTGCCTCTACCTTTTGCCGGAGCGTCATTTCTTCTGTCCGCAACTTAGCAGCCTGTTCAAAGTCCTGGCGTTCGATGGCAGCTTCCTTGGCCGCAGCAAGATCGGTTAATGCCTTCGCTTGTTTGCTAGCCGGCGTTGGCTTGTCCATCTGATCGATTCGAACCTTTGCAGACGCTTCATCCATTAGGTCAATGGCCTTATCCGGCAAGAAGCGATCGCTGATGTAGCGCGTCGATAACTTAACGGCTTGGTCCAAGGCATCATCCGTAATGTTCACATGATGATGATCTTCGTAGCGAGGCCGCAAGCCTTTCAAAATCTCTAAGGCTTCCGCGCTCGTCGGTTCGTTGACCTGAACGGTTGCAAACCGCCGTTCCAGAGCAGCATCGGATTCGATATACTTCTGGTATTCGTCCAACGTGGTTGCCCCAATGGTTTGAAGTTCCCCACGCGCCAATGCTGGCTTCAAGATGTTGGAGGCGTCAATAGCACCTTCAGCGCCACCGGCACCGATCAGCGTATGCAGTTCATCAATAAATAGGATAACTTGACCATCGTTGTAGATTTCTTCAATAACTTTCTTTAGTCGATCTTCAAATTCACCACGGTACTTGGTGCCAGCAACCAACGAGCCCATGTCGAGCATCATCAGCCGCTTGTTCTGCATATCTTCAGGAACGTCACCGGCCACGATCCGTTGGGCCAAGCCCTCAGCAATCGCCGTCTTCCCGACACCAGGTTCACCGATCAGAACGGGATTATTCTTGGTCCGCCGGCTCAAGATCTGAATGACCCGTTTGACTTCCTTTTCCCGACCAACAGTCGGATCCATTCGGCCTTCCTTAGCGGATTCAGTTAAGTTCCGTGCCAAGGAGTCCAGGGTTGGTGTCCCTCCCTGTGGTGCTCGGCGGCTACGGTTGTCATTTCGACGCTTAGGGGTATCCGTAATCCCAAGCTTACGTAAGACGACCTTGTGCGCATCTGGTAAGGCCACGTTGAGATTCTTCAGGATTCGAGAAGACAGAATTGTTTCGTCACTCAGTAAAGCCAGTAACAAGTGTTCCGTCCCAATCTTGGTTGCGCCCAACCGTTTTGCTTCGTCACCAGCTAAGGCCAACATGGATTTGGCCTTTGGTGAGTAGGGCAAGTAACTATCCTTGTCCGTGTTTGCTAACGTTCCGTAGCCGGTAAAACGTTCAATCTCTTCGCGAACATCATCGTCGGTCACAGAAAATTGTTGTAAGACTTTGTTGGCAATGCCATTTTTTTCAATGGTGAGGGCCAGCAGTAAGTGTTCCGTCCCCACCGCTTGGTGCTTGAAGTATTTTGCTTGTTCCTGTGCCAAGACGAGGACACTCTTAGCGCTTGGTGTAAATAGATTATCCATTGCAGCTCCTCACTTTCTTAACTCTCATATCGTAGATGGTTCAAAATTGAAATTAAAATCTGCGCACGAATCTGCTCATCAGCATCTCGGTCACCCGTGTTAATGGCATCCTTATTGATTGCTGCCAAGATGATATTCGCTTCACTACGGTTGATGGCCCCAGCTTCGAACAGGCTCCGCACGACCGATAAACTATCGTGCCGAGAAATCTGATCACCAACGGCCGTGACTAGCGAGTCGATAAAGTCGAGGTTATCTAATAACTTGACCTTTTCGATGCGAATATAGCCGCCACCGCCCCGCTTACTCTGAACCACGTAGCCATCCTGAATCGTGAAACGCGTCTTAATGACGTAATTGATCTGGGACGGCACAACGTTAAACTGATTGGCAATTTCCGCTCTGCGGATCTCCACCTGCTGGGATTCAGCCAAAATCTGCTTCAGGTAAGACTCAATAATATCCGAAATATTCTGATTCTCCATTATCGTCCCCCCTTCAGTCCAGTGTTCTTGACTAATGTTGACTAATATTATACGAAATTCCAGTGAAATTGCAACGGATTAGACCGTTTATCGCTGAGAAGTTTTATTTTCTTACCAACGATAGGGCCTCAACTCTTGGCCCACAACCACGTAGCCCTTCCGCCTTCTGTCATTCCAGATGACCATCGCTACGTTCACTTGATAATCGTAACGCATTTTTTTCAGATTAACAGCCAACAGCACTTAGTAATCTATGGTAACAAAAAAACGGCCAGTCTCCAAACAATCTGTATGGAAACCGCCGTCGCTTTTATTATATGTAATCGGGATAAAAAAATCGGGAAGACAAGATTTGAACTTGCGACCCCCACGTCCCGAACGTGGTGCTCTACCAAGCTGAGCTACTTCCCGAGAAAGGCTCACTGACCCACTAATCTTGTCAGTCAAATCGGGAAGACAGGATTCGAACCTGCGACCCCCTGGTCCCAAACCAGGTGCTCTACCAAGCTGAGCTACTTCCCGAAAATTGCCTACAATTACTTATAAGCAACAAAAATGCACCCAGTAGGAGTCGAACCTACAACCTTCTGATTCGTAGTCAGACACTCTATCCAATTGCGCTATGGGTGCATAATTATTATTCAATTAAATGCCGAGGACCGGGATCGAACCGGTACGGTCATCACTGACCGCAGGATTTTAAGTCCTGTGCGTCTGCCAATTCCGCCACCCCGGCAAAAGGGCAAAAGCGGAAGACGGGATTCGAACCCGCGACCCCCACCATGGCAAGGTGATGTTCTACCACTGAACTACTTCCGCAAATTGGCTATTATATTAATGGTGCCATGCCGACTAGAGGATTCGAACCTCCGACCTCCTCATTACTAGTGAGATGCTCTGCCAACTGAGCTAAGTCGGCAAAATATTTTTTAAAATATTTTGCAATATTCGGTTAATGCAGGTGAAGGGACTCGAACCCCCACGTCATAAGACACTAGAACCTAAATCTAGCGCGTCTGCCAGTTCCGCCACACCTGCAACGTTGGCGAACTAACGCCTAGGAACTTGTGTTCCTGATGGAGGATACAGGGCTCGAACCTGTGACCCTCTGCTTGTAAGGCAGACGCTCTCCCAACTGAGCTAATCCTCCATAAACTTCCGAAGCAAGAACTGTTTCTCACTCGAAACAACTATTATAATTTACCATGTTCAGCGAAGCTTGTCAACAACCTTTTTGAAATATTTTGAATAAATATTCGTTAGCTGAATAACTAGCCGCTCAACAACAAGTAATATTTTAGCGTACCTGAGAAGAAAAAGCCAGTCTTTTTTGCATTTTATTGCAAAAAATTCAAAACGCTTATTTCTGAAAGTCGCAGTCAATTCGGCTCCCTGTGCCTTCAACACAGCGGCTATGAATTAACCAACAGAAACTATTTTATACGAACTCCCTACCCTACGTCAATAAGAAATTGCAAAAATACGTAAAATAATTATTCATTTTATAACCAGGTCATGGTTCTATCGTTAGATAACCCTAGCTCACAGCATTTTCTGACCATCTTTCGGACTAACTAAAAGGACACCTATATGGCAAACTTCACCATTAGGTGCCCCCACACAGCACCCGCAGGCACTGACTACTTATTCATATTGGCGTATTTAACTTGCATGCCGTGCCACAATCACCAGGCCCTAACGATCTTAAAACCTTATTTCGTGATCCGTGTCACGCCACCCATATAAGGCACCAAGACGTCCGGAACCGTAATCGAACCATCAGCGTTTTGGTAGTTTTCCATAATCGCAGCAACTGCCCGACCAACGGCCAAGCCAGAACCATTCAAAGCGTGGACATATTGAAGCTTGCCGTTGTCGTCACGATATTGGATGTGTGCCCGCCGTGCTTGGAAATCCGTCGTGTTGGAGCAGCTGGAGATTTCCCGGTACGTGTTTTGCTCTGGGAACCAGACTTCCAAATCATGAGTCATAGCGGCCGTAAAGCTCATGTCGCTCGTCGTCAGGGTAATCACATGGTAAGCCAAGCCCAGTTGCTGTAAGAGGCTCTCAGCGTGCTTCGTCAAGGCTTCCAGTTCATCCCATGAGTTTTCTGGCTTACAGAACTTCACCATTTCAACCTTGTTAAATTGGTGAAGACGAATCAGCCCACGGGTATCACGGCCGGCACTCCCAGCTTCAGAACGAAAGGCTGGGGTCAAGGCGGTGAACCAAACTGGCAGATCCTCTTCAGGAATCACTTCGTCACGGTAGTAGTTGACTAAGGGCACTTCGGCCGTTGGAATCAGGGTCATATCTTCGTCCCGCAATTGGTAGACGTCTGCCTTAAACTTAGGGAATTGCCCGGTCCCGTACATGGAATCATCGTTCACGATGTAAGGGGGTAAGACTTCCTTAAAGCCAGCCTTGGTGTTCTCATCGAGGAAGAAGTTGTAAACGGCTCGTTCCAGACGTGCACCTAATCCCAAGTAATAGAGGTAACGACTTCCAGAAACCTTGGCTCCCGCTTCAAAGTCCAGGATACCCAAGTCTTCACCCAATTCGTAGTGGGCCTTTGGCTTGAAATCCAAGTTAGGCTTTTCGCCCCACTTACGAATCTCCACACTACCATCTTCCGTCAAGCCAACTGGCACGTTGTCGTTAGGAATATTTGGTAAGTGAGCAGCTGCATCGTGGACTTGAGCCTTCAACGTATCAAGGTCGGCATCGATCTTCTTGATATCCGCACTAACCTGACGCATTTCGGTAATCTTGTCATTGGCGTCTTCTTTGTTCCGTTTGAGTTGTGAAATCTCATCGGACACCGTGTTCCGTTGTGCCTTCATGGTTTCACTCTTGACAATCAATTCTCGACGTTGCGCATCTAATCCCAGTAGATCATCGATATCAGCGGGATCAACGCCCCGGGTTGCTAACTTTTCTTTAATAAAGTCGGGTTCTTGGCGAATCAATTTTAAATCTAACATCTGCTTACTCCCTTCAGTTTTCCGGATGATACAAAAAAGGCCTCCGTCACATGGGACGAAGACCTTCGCGGTACCACCCAAGTTCATGACTGTAATCTTCAGTCATACCCTTGAACATGATAACGGTCTGCACCGTGCGGCATTACCCGCCCACTTTAGTTAGTGCTGGAATGTTCGACGTTGCGGTTTGCAGCTTTCCCCGCTTCTCTGGCCGTCTACTGGATAGGCACCTCGTGTTTTTGATTACGCTAATCATACCGCATTTCGACCGCAATGACAATCGGGAAATTCTCCTTTGCCACCACCCATGAATCGTCCCAACGCATCCCCGCGAACCGCTCCAATACATCCCGCCTAAATTTGACGATCGGTAAGCCGGTGATCTTAGGCAAAGTCGCCGATAGCCTAGTGCTTCGCAGAAACTGTACTGGGTGTGAACGTATACCACGGTTGTCCACCTTAAGTTGCGAAAAAAAGAGCACCAACCGAAGTCAGTGCTCTCAACCATTTACCATGGTTTACTCAAATTAAGCCTAAAGTGCAGCAATCTTTTCGTCGATCAGGTGAAGCACTTCTTGACGAGCTGCTGGGTCTTCAACGAAGTCCAGCTTGTCACCGTCAATTTGCATCTTCGGCGACTTGTCATAATTGTTGTACCAGTTCACGTAGCGTTGGTCGAGTTCCTTATAGTATTCGAACAGGCTAGGGTCGTGATCAATTTGTTCGTAAGAACGACCACGCTTCTTGATCCGTTCCAACATCGTTTCAAAGGAAATGTTGATGTGAATCAATAAGTCGGGGTTCTTCTTGTGTACAGCGTCTGGCAATTCTTGCATCATGTTGGCCAGTAAGGAATCGTAAATGTCGACTTCCGTGCTAGTTGCGCGACCAAGGTCAGCGTTCAAGTGAAAGAGTAAAGAATCTTCGAAGATCGAACGATCCAGAACACTTTCATCGTCAGCGTTGGCAGCCTTGATGCTGTCCATTCGTTTGTTTAAAAAGTAGATTTGCAATAAGAAAGCATACTTTTGCGGGTTCTGGTAAAACAGTGGCAGAATCTTATTATCGTCCACCGATTCATAAAAAGCTGGTTTTTGTAAGTGTTCGGCTAATAAGTTCGTTAGACTCGTCTTGCCGGCCCCAATTGTTCCTGATAGTACAAGCATGCTATCTCTCCTTTGATTTACGCGCATACCGGAAATCGTTTTCATCCGGATTAAATTTCAACACTACATATTGTACCAACCCTATCGTCAAAAGACAATATATCGTGGAAAATTACTTTTGAGCGATTCAAGCGTTCTGTCCCCTCGTCAGACACAAAACGGCGACTGGTCGGGATTCACTCGAACCAATCGTCGTCAAAAGTTTTTTATTTAAGTGAAAATTGCCACACAATTTCAGATTAATCGTTTGAAGCTTCACGCGCCGCAGCGTCTTCCTTTAACGTCCCATCACGATGGACTGGGGAGACATCGACATCCTTCAGTGGAATCAACTTGGTATGCTTCTTGAGCTTGTAGCCAAAGTAAAGAACTAAGACCAGTGGCACACTCATGTAAGTAACCAGAACTTGTTCCCAGTTACCCGTGAAGAAGGATTGTGGATCTTGACCCACAATAACGGCGATACATAATACCAAGGCCAGAATTGGGCCTAATGGGAACCACTTTGCATGGTACTTCAGTTCAGACAGCTTGTGACCTTGTAAGGTGAAAGCCCGACGGAACCGTAAATGAGATAACGCAATCCCAAACCAAGCGATGAATCCGGTCAACCCACTAGCGGCAACTAACCACATGTAGATTTGAGGACCCGCAATACTACTGATGAAGGTCAAAGCAGCGATGACGGTCGTCGCAATCAGAGCGGGGTAAGGAATCCCATTCTTCCCGGTCTTTTCGAACAACTTAGGTGCGTAGCCTTCCTTGGAAAGGGAGAACAACATCCGCGTTGACGCATACATCCCGGAGTTAGCGGCAGAAATAACAGCCGTTAAGATAACCGCGTTCATCACACTGGCAGCGGCAGCCAAACCGGCACGTCGGAAGACTAACGTAAACGGACTGATCGCAATGTCACTTGCGGAAGAACCTAACAGATCATGACTCGTGTATGGTAAGACAGCGGCAATCACAAAGATAGCTAAAATATAGAATAAAATAATCCGCCAGAACACTGAGTTAATCGCCTTAGGGACACTGTGTGAAGGGTCTTCAGATTCACCGGCCGTGATACCCACTAATTCAGTACCTTGGAAGGAGAACCCGGCAACCACGAACACACTCAGAATGGCTGGGAAACCGCCAACGAATGGTGCCTTCTTGTAAGTAAAGTTTTCCAAACCGGTTGCGTGACCACCCATGATACCCACGATAGTCATTAACCCAACGGCCAAGAAGATAAAGATCGTGACAACCTTGATCAGAGACATCCAGAACTCCGTTTCACCAAAAGCCTGGACGGAGAATGCGTTGATCGTCACAACAAGGAATAACGCAATGGCACTCCAAATCCACCCCGGAACGCCGGGTAACCAGAACTTCATGACCAAAGCAGCGGTAGAAATATCAACGGCAACCGTAATGGCCCAGTTGAACCAGTAGTTCCAGCCCATCGCAAACCCTAAAGCTGGATCAACGTACTTGGCAGAATAAGCGGCGAACGATCCAGAAATCGGCATGTTCGTGGCCATTTCACCTAAACTCGTCATCAGGAAGTAAACCATCAGGCCCATGGCAACATAGGCAACCAATGCACCACCAGGCCCGGCAGTTGAGATGGCCGATCCACTTGCAACGAATAATCCTGTCCCGATACAGCCACCTAACGCGATCATTGAAACGTGTCGCGTCTTGAGTCCCCGCTTAACTTGATCAGAAGCCTCGCTGGTTGTTGCGTTTGTCATGCTTTGTTCCATAATGTTTCCTCCTTCTTAATTTAGAAGGACTTCCTCGAAACGACCCAGTGAACGAAAAAATCTCCTTCGCAATAAAAGCCCGCGAAAGAGATTGGAAAGTTCATAATTCCAAGTCAATATCGTTGAAAGCGCCCCGCAGCCTAATATTTGACTGCGACAGTCCCTGATCTATTAAACCAGAACCCAACCCTCACGCTAGGTAGTCACGTGAGAATTTCGGCAATCGCCCCTTTGGCTTCCCCTCATCGGTGATACCCACCTGAGGGAAGCGACTCATGTTGATTGCGCCTCTTCTATTCGATACATTGAAGTATACTCATGAATTTTGAAAATTGCAAGATTAAATTTAGATTAGTATCAATTATTTGGAGAATCATTCAGGTTTAGACGAAACAAAGCTTGCCGTTGCAACGTTTGTCCACCACCGGTCACGCCCATCAATTGGTCACCGATTGTTTGGAAACATAATTTTTCTAATAATTGGCAGGATCGATCGTTACTTACCAGACAGTTTGCCCAGACTGATTTAACCGGCGATTCCGCACGGTTCAGATCCTTAAAACACGCTGTTAAGGCCTCAGTCATGAGCCCCCTGCCCCAGTAATCTGGTGACAAGAAGTATCCCAACTCTAAGCTCGTCTCATCAGGGAGACCGTTATCCGCGAACCACTCATAAAAGATAACCGTGCCAATGAGCTGATTGGTCTGATGCAGAATAATTGCGTAGGACCGCGCACTGTTCCGATCTGCGCGATACCACCGACGAACTTGTTGGTCATCTGGCTGCGGTGAAAGTCCCACGGGCTGCGCAATCACGGGATTGGTCACCAGTCGTTTGTAGGCCGGATAATCACTGTCCGTCAGCGGTCGCAAGTCCAGCCGTTGTGTCTTTAAAATTGCTGTCAATCGCACAACTCCCTTTCATTAATTTTTGCCGAAATGCGTTACAATATACTTAGTCTTCACCTTAGCTTGTGGCAAGACCGTTGGCCGTACCACAGATGCCAACTAGCCGCGACCGATTAACAACATCCCACCGCCAAGCTCGAGGTTAAGATGCTTTGGCATTCAGCCAACATCATATGGCCGACAATTATTTTAACCGGAAATAGTCAGGATGTCGTCAACGGTCGTAGAAGCCATTCTTTGACTGAAAGTGTTCGCCACAACAGGCGGAATCTAAGCTGGCACAATCGACGGTCATAGCTATATATCATAACAGCCATCGACCTTTTAGCTTTTATCTTAACATGATTCATTAATTCAAGGAGGATTTGCAATGAAGATTATTACCCAGTCGCTTGCCCCTGACACCGCGGCTTATTTACAGGGCTACCTACGTGAAGGTGGCAATGCGGCCTACCCAGCCATGATCATTGTTCCTGGTGGCTCTTACACCCACATCCCCGAACAACAGGCGGAGGACTTGGCACTAGCCTGGTCCGCCCGTGGCTTCCAAGCCTTCTTCCTACGCTACAGCTTCACGGGCGAAAAGAATCCTTTGCTGCCCGCACCGATCGTTGAGCTTGCTCAAAGTGTCGCCACGATTCGTCAACACGCTGTCGACTGGCGCGTTGATGCCAATCGCATCAATGTCGCTGGTTTCTCCGTGGGTGGCCACATTGTTGCCCTCTTCAACGACCTCTGGCACGATACCAAGATCAATGCCCTCGCTGGAATCCAGCCAGAGCAAGCCAAGCCTAACGCCGTGATTCTCGGGTATCCCGTCATCTCTCCCAAATTGGGCTTTCCGACTGATGACCAAGTGCTGGCAAGCTGGAGCGACAATGTTGACAGTATTGCCGCCGATGAGCTAGTCAATGACCGGAATGCACCCACCTTCATCTGGGCTACGGCCGCTGATCCGCTAGTCCCCGTTCAGAATACCTTGAGTTACGCACAGGCTTCCCTGGCTCATCATGTGGATACAGATCTGCACATCTTCCACCACGGCCCTCATGGCTTAGCTCTTGCTAATCACGTCACAGCTTGGAAGGCAGGAACCGATCTCCCCCATGTCGCACACTGGATGGATCTAGCCAACGAATGGTTGAACGACTTAAATTAGAATTCAAATGAAAAGACAGTTACGGAAATGTCAGGTGGCATTTCCGTAACTGTCTTTTTTGTTTGCGATCCGGACCTTATCCGCAACGCTTCTTTCATACCCTTAAATTTCGGATTTCTTGAGTAGCGGCCAATTTTTCATCATCGGCGCAAACCGAATATAGAGGCCCTCTGCCAATTGTAACCACAGGTAAGCCAGCAGGATTGACCCAATGGTATCTGTTGGGAAATGGGCGTTTAAGTAAACCCGTGAGATCATGACTAACGCCATCCAAATAATCAGGATGATTCGGAGCAACCATGCCTTCCAGGCGTGCGCAATCATCGGCAGGAGCACAACCCAAATCATCGCAATGATCAGGAATGTGCCAAAGACGTGTCCACTAGGAAAACTAAAGCCGTTGTCGATGGCCAAATGTGTCGATGGCCGGGGACGCGCAATGATCTTCTTCACCAAAGCGGCGATCACATCCCCACCAGCTAAGGTTGCTAAACACCAGAGCGCTGGAATCTTGAACTTGAAGCCCCACAGTAAGAATGCGAGGATTAGGACCCATATAATAGCTAATTTCGGTTCTGCTAGGCTAGTCACTCCCCTGTACAGCAACGTCTTCCATCCTGGCTGGTTCTTCTGGATCACGTCAATAATTGACGAATCCAAGAAGTCCACGAAGGCGTTCTGGGCTTTCACAAAGTAAGCCACCACCAGGAAAAGTACCGTGGTCAACGTAAACTTCCACGGCCGATCCCGATCTCGATTAAATAACATCATGATTAAAATTCCTTTCGTCATACCCGATTCTGGGAAACCCCTAGCAATGAGTATACCACCCCACCGCTAGATTTCTAGAGGTGCCTTAAGATTATCAGATTTCCTTAAGGTTATCGCCGATGCCGCCAGACACGTTGCTGGACCCGGTTGACCAGTTCCGACAGCAAAAAACCAAAGGCAATGGCCCCGGAAATCATGACGACCTGAATCAGGAAAACAAACGCCGTGGAATTTTCCCCCAACGCAAAGTACTTAATCATCTGGTAGGCCTGACCACCGGGCACCAATGGGACCAATGCTGGGATGTTGAAGAGAATCATCGGCATCTTCTTGATACGAGCAGCCTGCAGCGAGGCCACGCCAATGACGACTGCTCCCATCATATTACCAACGACGTAGCCGCCACCCCAGATCACGATAAATTTATATACAAAATAGCCCAATACCCCAATCCAGCCCGCAAAATTCAACGCGCGACGGGGAATGTTTAGTAGGATACCAAAGCCGATGGTCGCGACGTAATTACCGGCGACCTCAATCAAAAATTCAGTCAAAGACATCTGGTACCCTCCCTAAAGAAATTGTAAGACCATGGCAATGCCAAAGCCAATTGCAGCTGCACTGACCAAAGCCTCCACACCCCGAGCTGGACCACTGACTAAGTTACCTGCCAGAATGTCCCGCACGGAGTTAGTGATTGGTACTCCCGGCACCAGCGGCATAACGCTCCCAATGATAATGTCATCCACGCTATTCCCCAGTCCTAAGTGGACTGACCAGATAGCCAGCACGCCAATCGTGGCTGCTGCCGCAAATTCCGACAGAAATCGAATCTGAATGAATTTATTAAGTAGATAGAAAACCAGCCACCCTAGTGCGCCCACCACACAGGTAATCCAGAAATCGGGAAGATTATGCCGGAAAACGACTTCCAACGGACCACTGACCATAGCAGCCGATAGCAGCTGGAGCCAGAACGGAAAGTACTTTGTCGACTTGTCCAAGCGGTCCAATCGATTAGAAAACTCCTGTAGGGTAATCTTATGCGCCGCAAACTGTCGTGACAGATCGTTGACCACGGAGATCTTCTCCAAGTCAAACGTTCGCCGCTTGACTGGCTCGATTTGCGCGCCGACCTCTCCATTGATCGCCATCAAGATCCCCGTGATCATCACGAAAAGTTGACTGGTTTTGGCGCCCGCATTGTGCGCGATACGGTCCATGGTATCCTCGACGCGCTCAACTTCCGATCCATTTTCAATCATGATGCGACCAGCGGTTAATGCTGTATGTAAAATTAATTGATCCCGTTTATTCTGGCTACTCATCTCTGTCCCTCCCGCTGGTTTTCACTTATTATACGACAGTCGCTACGGGTCTGACACCACTAACTTACCGGATAACGAAAATACTTTAGAATTTGACTGATTGCTCACACCACAGGCACCTGTGCTTACCACGACTTCTATCGTGAAGAGGACCGGCAACACCTAAAAAAGAACAACCAGCAGATGCTGATTGTTCCGGTCAATTATAATTTATTTAATTCCAGAAACGTTTTGTCATCGCACTGCAGATCAACCAATGACAACAGTGCCTAAGTTACTTAATGAAAACATAGTGGGACGCCTTGTAACTCACGATCAATTCGGCATCATCCGTTAAGTTCTGAACGGTCACGGGACCCTCGAAAGGATCGTGCTTGACAATCCGCAGTTGGTCACCAATATCCAGCTTTAAATCACCCAGATATGTCAACAGGTCCCGGTTATCGATGAACCGATCCACCGTCACAACCGAGCCATCCTTAGCATCGTTTAAGACCATGTGACTATCTTCATGGTAGTGGCCAAACCGATCCGGAATAACCCCACCGTGGGGACAATGCGTGGGGTGGCCCAGCATATCGTCCAATGAATTGACTAATTTCGGACTCGTCACGTGTTCCAGCACTTCGGCCTCCGCATGAACGTCGGGCAGATCATAGTCCAATTTTTCCACGAGAAAGACTTCCCAGATTCGGTGCTTACGAACCAAATCCTCGGCCAATCGAATACCACGGTTAGTCAGGGAAATCCCCGCGTAGGGCGTGTGTTCAGCCAAGCCCTCTGCCGTCATCTTATTGACCATTTCAGTCACGGATCCGGCAGCAATATTCAAGCTGATAGCAATTTGTTTGTTGGAAACCTTCTTTTGCTTGCCACCCAGCTCAAAAATAATTTTTAAATAATCCTCCTTCATCGGAGTCATCACTGTTCACCTCATCATAGATTATGTTCCTAACACGACAACATGATTAGAGACGTGCTTACTCATGCCGCCAATCATTTTGATCGTAAAACAAGGCCTCATGCTCTCCCCGATGGCACTCCGCCTGAATCGTCACATGATTCACATTATACTTCCGACACAGCAAGGTTTCAATCTGCCGATAAATCGGCTCGATCTCCGCCAGTGGAAGATCATCCATATTAACATGCACGGAAAAAACGATATTGTTCTCGTCGATCTGCCATGCATGCAGGTGATGGACCCCCTCAACTTCCGGCAACTGCTCAATATCTTCCGCAATTGCTTCATAATTGAGGCTTGGTGAAGCTTCCATCAGAATACCCAAGGTTTGCTTCACGATTGGCCAAGACTCAATGGCAATATAAATGCCTACCAAAATCGTAATGACCGGATCGACCCAGTTTACGTGCCACACGGTAATCATCACGGCCCCGACAATCACACCAACCGAAGCCAATGCATCGCTCAGTAAATGTAAATAAGTCGCTCGAACGTTTAAATTGTGTTTAGCCCCCCGATTCAAAAGAACCGTGGACAAGAGATTCGCCACAAAACTGACGACCGCAACCAAGAGCATCACTGTCCCCTGCACGTGCTCAGGATGGAAGAGTCGCTGAACTGCCTCGACTGCCAGAATGACACAGACGACCACCAACACTAGGGCGTTCAACAATGCCGCCAAAATTTCAGCACGCCGATACCCATACGTGTTGGTACGTGTCTGTTGTCGACCCCCGATCTTATGAGCCGCGTAGCTTAACACGATGGAAAGCGCGTCGCCAAAGTTGTGAAAAGCATCCGAGAGCAACGAAAGACTGCCTGATAACAGACCACCTACGAACTCAAAGATCGTAATCACAACATTTAACACGGTTACCAGAAAGAACCGGCCACCCGACAAACTACTCTTCTCCAACGTACACCGCCCCCATAAGCAACTACTCCCTATTATCGCAGAGTTTAGGGAGAATGAAAAGGTAGTTTTCGGCAAACCTGACTTTGACACAAAAATAGGATCGATCCCCAGTGAAAGCGGAACCAATCCTACTATTATATACAATTTATATTTAGCGAAACCACCGGTCACAAAGTTACTTCGTTGTCACGGTGTGTAGCACGTGTTCTGGCTTAACGTTAGCCGTGACCCGTTCATAAGCAAAATCCTTTGTCCCAGGCATATCAACGGCCGCGAGATCAATCGTTCCGGTCTCGGTGAATCCATTCTTTTTGATAACATGTTGCATTGCCATATTTTGAGGGTGCGTATCAATGCGGATACTTTCGATGTCCGCAGCTTGGTCAATCTGTTCAAAGAGCCGGTTGAACAATTCGCCAGCAAGCCCCCGCCCATGATGGTGGCTGGATACTGCTACACGATGAATCGCCAAGTAAGGCGCCTGTTTGGTCAGCCACTGACCCTCAATCTGTTTGTACGTCGGGTCCTCTCCCGGAATAATTGCGGCAGTCCCCAAAATTTCGTTGTTCTCTTCCAGCACGACCGTCCACCCTTGGTGAATGTCGTCAACTAAGACTGAAGTGCTGGGGTAGGCCCCCTGCCATTGGTCAATTTCTTGGGCCGCCAATAATTCACGACCATCACGAATGATTGATTCAATTTGTGGTAAGTCCACCATAGTAGCTTGTCGTAACAGCATGTATAACACCATCCTTCATGTTTTTGGTTTAAAGCGATTTTGTTATATTAACACGCTGACGACGAAATACAACCGTCTTGACCAACTTTTTTCTTCTGTGCAAAATGGCACAAATGAAAACGCCCGTCTGATGCCTTTCATGGGAAAAATCAAGTTTCATTTTCCTTTCATTTTCTCACAGATTTCTCACGATTAAGCTCACCTATTGTGGTCGTGATTGCTGTCTAGCGACTGAAGCGTCTGCCAACCTAACGAACAGCTTTTAAATTACCTATTACGAGGCCCCTGACGATGGTGACACGCTGCCGCCATCGTCAGGGGTCCTACTGTGACTAAAGAAAAATGGCCGCAAAAAAAGCGGCTGGTCAAGAACTTTCTAAACTTGACCGACCGCCAACGGAAGCCGTTCCGGGCGAGCGAAAAATCAAAATCAGTTTCAATTTTCCAAAAAACACGTCGTTTAGGTTTCACGATTGCTTACGTCAACTTAGGTTAACGTAGTCCATGCGCGAGATAAACGCGCTATTACTCATGGTTATTAGCCTGGTTTCACAACACGTCAACAACATGATTGACCACCAATCCAGCCAGAAGATCGATTGGTATCGAAAGTTTTTTTCTGCCCGGGACATGAAGAATCTCCCGTGTCTTCAGGTTACCATTGTTACAGGCGATTAACAATGAAATCGCCCTATTTAACCGCTGGAATCAGCTTAAAGTGCCACTGACCATCAACACGGTCCGCAATCAGCTCCTGAGTCGGGTCCGGTTCGAACTCGCCTAGGTTGATCTGCATGTCCCCATCATCCTTCATACTAATATGAGAGAACCGCCCATTCACAAAGGATCTGAGCGCGTCAAACAGATCCTTACGCCGCTGTGCCTGCTTCACCGCAGCGACCAGCGTGAGGCCTTGATCCTGAAGTGTCTTGATCTGTTCGACCTGCATCAGCGTCTTATAACTAAACTTACGATTTTTCCGGTCCCCAACCTCTTGGCTGCGAATATAGCCCTTGCGCTCCCAATAGCGGAGCTGACTCTGCGAGACGCCAGTTGCTTCGGCAACATCCCCAATTCCCAGCACGATATGTTCCATCGGAAATCTTTTAATTAAATTTGTTTCGTCTTCATCCATAGAAGGGTTCCTCACTTTCACCAAAAATTTCAATTTTTATAAATGCCCGTCTAACCGTAATGAAAGCGGTCATCAATTTTGTTAGGTAATTTAAAAAGCTTGTTCACTTTTCTCCAATCAGTATATATATTTTAAAAAGGTTGTCAAGCTAGTTGACAAATTAGTTCATTCTGCGTATAGTGATTTCAGAATTAATTTTAGGAAAAAGAGGGAATTATTTTGGGAAATGCAGCATCGCTTGATACAAACGGCAAACCCTACAACCGGAACCTCCTGGTTGTGCTCCTGTTAGTTGGGACGTTTTGTACCGTTTTAAACCAAACCATCTTAAGTACGGCCTTTCCAACCTTAATGAAGGCCTTCGATGTCTCCACGTCGACTGTCCAATGGTTGACCACGGGATTTCTGTTAGTCAACGGGATCATGATCCCAATCAGTGCTTGGTTGCTGAACACAATCAGCTCCAAGGTTTTGTACATCAGTGCCATGACAACTTTCTTAGTCGGAACCATCACCTGTTGGGCCGCCGTTAACTTTCCAATGTTATTGGCCGGTCGGCTGATTCAAGCCGTTGGTGTGGGTGTCTCCATGCCATTACTGCAGACCATGATGCTCACCATCTTCCCCGCTAACAAGCGTGGGACGGCCATGGGTCTTGCCGGGATCGTTATTGGTCTGGCACCAGCCATTGGCCCAACCCTTTCTGGGTGGGTTATCGACAACTTGAACTGGCGTGATCTCTTTGGGATGATCATTCCTATCGTTGCCCTTGTCATCTTAGCCAGCTTCTGGCTCATGCGTAGCGTGCTAGAAACGCACAAGGAACCGTTGGACGTGCTGTCCGCAGTTCTTTCTACTATTGGTTTCGGAAGTATGCTATACGGCTTCTCCTCTGTTGGTAATGATGGTTGGGGGAGTGTCAAAGTTCTCTCAACTCTGATCATCGGATTCATCTTTGTTGGACTGTTCGTCTGGCGTCAGCTCGTCATGGACGATCCCTTCTTGAACTTCCGCGTTTACCAATCCAAGCAATTCACAGTTTCTGCCATCTTAAGCTCCGTGGTCAACATGGCCATGATTGGTGTGGAAATGGTCATTCCCCTCTACCTTCAAATGGTTAAAGGGATGTCCGCCTTCCATTCCGGATTGACGCTGTTAGCAGGGGCCCTCATGATGGGGGTTATGAGTCCGATCACTGGGCGGGCATTTGACCGCTTTGGTGCTAAGCGTTTAGCTACAATGGGGATGTTCCTCCTCACGGTTGGGACCTTACCCTTTGTCTGGATCACCAAGGATACCTCAACGCTTTACATTGTCATCCTCTACGCCATCCGGATGTTCGGGATTGCTATGGTTATGATGCCAGCAACCACTGCCGGGATGAACGCCTTACCAATGAATATGCTGTCTCACGGGACTGCCGTCAACAACACGCAACGGCAGGTTGCCAGTTCTGTCGGAACGGCCATCATGGTCAGTGTCTTGACCAACGTTACCAAGAACAGTATGCCCGCTAAGCACGTCTTAACGACGGACCCTCTGAGCTACGCCTCACGTGCCATCAGTGCCACTTTGAACGGGTATCACGCTGCCTTCTGGATTGCCATCGGCTTCAGTGTTATCGCACTGTTTGTGGCATTCCTGTTGAAGGGTTCCCATTCCGTTCACATGGCGGATGAAGATTCTATTAAAGGAGGTGCCGCAAAGTGATTGTCATTACATTAGTGCTCTGTGCGGTTCTCGCTTTCGTCTTTTACGTCTACATGACCAACCGGGTCCTCGCAAATACGTTGACCGTTCTCGCTATCGTTGGGATGCTGACCAGCCTCTTCTTCATGGTGAAGAATGATCATGACCACTACGGCCTGCACAACGTCACCACAACATCAACACAAAAGATCTACTCGGCTTCACCTTCTAAGCAACTCCCAATGATGATCTACCAATCTATCGGGACTGCGGACAAGCACCAGGTCTACGTTTACAAGACCAGTGCCACCGCTAAGAAGACCAGTCACACCAAAGCTAAAGTCACGACGAAGAACGTGGTTAAACGGACGACGGGTGCCAATCGCATCGTCACCAAGAAGGTTTATCGCGAGTTCAAGAGTGATATGTATAGCTTCTGGTTCGGCCTCTCCGGTAACGGTCACAAGTACGTGAAGGAAACCAACACCATTTACGTCAATAAAAACTGGACAGTCCTGAGTGCAACTCAAGCTAAGAAGTTACAAAAATTAGCCAGCTCAAAGACTTTCCAAGCCAAACAAAAGACGGCGGCTACGGCCTACGTCAAGCAACAAGTCATGGCAGCGATGACCAAGAATCCATCGATGTCAGCAGCAGAACAGAAGAAGGTTACCACGCAAGCCACGGCCACTTACCAAGCCAAGGCCATGCAACAGCTGATCAAACAAGTTAAGGCTGAGTAATCGGTAACGTCTAAGGACGACCATCCCCCGTCACGGGAATGGTCGTCCTTTTTTTGATATTCAGACTACTCCTACTCTGGTTACTGGAAATCCTATCTGCCATGAAAGCCATCTGCCAACTGAAGATTGAAAGTCTAAATACACCTAGAAAGGCCAGCTAATAGAGATTTAATCCACAAAATTAGTCGAAAATTGCCAAAATTGCCACCTGCGGCTGCCAGAGATTCCGGCTGCTGTGGGGACCGCCTGCGGCCTGAGAAACGGTCCTTCGGCTCGGTTTGAAGCCCGACATAACCCGTCAGTCTCCAAACGCGTCCCACGCTGTAAGCTGGTTCCCAGCTAACACCGTCGTCACAGCTACCTCCATCTCTGGCCGCCTCCGGTTATGATTTGTTCTTTAACCTGACATTGCCGTGACAATCGCTGGACTGGCAGACCGCTTCTCAGGCTGACGGCGTCCTACCCACCGCGTTCTAGCCTAAATTTGGCGAACGGTAAGCCGGCTGGTTTCGACGACGCTGCCTCATTTTAGTCTCACTATCGTTGTTGCAACAGTCATAATAGGTATTTTAGATCTTTCAACACCCTTCAGCTGCCAACAAAAAAACGCCTGCGGCTAACCCGCACGGCGTTTTTTGGAACTACATTTACACTATCGTTACTGAACTTGCATGAGTCGAGATTGACCCTTCCGGCATCGTGGTAACAACCCGGATAAGTCATCTAAAGACGTCCCGTTATCCTGAAAACACTGAATCATGTCAATCCAGTAGAGATCCGAATCATCGAATTCCGTCGCAGAGTGATCTGCCCCTAGCAAACCATGCTTAACGTATTCATCGATCCGACCAGCATCAACATTAGCCGCCTTTGCCAGTTCAGTTAAGTTCATCTTCATCATCTTTACCCCGCTTTCTTCGTTATCAATGTGAGTATCATACAACCGCCATCAGCAAAAAGCAACCCTTTTACGCGAAGTATTTTTCACAGAAATTTTACATTTTAATTGCAGAATGGGCTAGGCCAAACAAGTCGTCTATAAACCGCGTCTTATCAGCCTCTCGTTCATTTTCGTTGGGATGAATTTGAGTTAATTTTTAGGTTCCAATAACTTTTACGGTATCCCCCATTTCACTGCTTTAGTGTAATACCTTTTCCACCTTGAAATACCAGAACACATCTGCTCTCCACAAATTAACACAAATAGTTTAGATTTCCGGTTTACCTTCAAGGACGATAGCGATAAACTGGACTTTAACTTGATTAATTTTCAATGAGAGGAAGTCTGTCTATGGGTCCTTCACTAACCTTCAAGACCGGCGTCCGCGATGTGTTACCGACTGTTTTTGGCTACATTGGGGTTGGATTAGCATTTGGTATCGTCGCGCACACCAGTCACCTGAGTCTATTGGTCGTGGCCGGAATGTCCTTTATCGTTTACGCCGGTTCCGCACAATTTATCATCACCAGCATGTTACTGCTGCACGATCCCCTATCTGCTATCTTCATCTCGACCTTTCTGGTCAATTCACGAATGATTCTGATGAGTACCAGTCTGGCTCAATATTTCCGGCACGAGTCCTTGTTCAAAAATCTCTTGATTGGGACGCTTGTGACTGATGAGACCTTCGCGTTGGCAATGAACAAACAGAATAAAACCAGTGGCAAGCTGAGTTTTGCCTGGCAATCCGCGGCTAACTTGGTGGCCTATCTGGTCTGGGGGGTAGCGACCATCGTTGGGGCACTGCTCGGGGGCATGATTGCCGACCCAACCCGCTTTGGTTTCGACTTCGCTCTGACGGCCATGTTCATTGGATTGGTCTATCTCCAATTGATCAGTGACCGGCGTTTGGGCTTGTCCCTACAACTCATGGTCATGATCTTTGTTGCCATTATTTATTACTTTATGATTGGCCTCATGAGTCAGAACTTTGCCCTGCTCGTTGCAACAGTGGCCGGCTGCCTCTTTGGAATGGAGATGAAGAAATGTCGATGAGCTTAACCGAACTGTGGGTGATTCTCGGATGCGGCGCCATTACCGTAGCCTCACGGGTGCTGCCCTTTGCCTTCGTGAAACAGGTCAATATGCCGGCTTGGTTAATCGACTTTCTCACGTTTGTTCCCATTACAATCATGACGGCCCTGTGTTGCCAGAGCCTGTTTATTGCCAATCCTGGCCATCTTGCCACGCTTAATGTCGCAAATTGTCTGGCTGCCATCCCAGCCACGATTGCCGGAGTATTGACCAAGAGTCTGCTAATGGTTGTCATCGTGGGCATCATGGCCATGGCGGTACTTCGCTACTTTTCAATTGGAAGCTAATTGTTTTAAGATCACTTGGAATTGATAAAGCACCGCTGACGCAAAGGTTGTCAGCGGTGCTTTTATTTTATCAATTAGTGATTAGACGTCCTTTGGCAGAATCAGGTTCAACACAATACCTAATACCGCCGCCACAGCCAACCCGGAAAATTCGTATTGCCCGAGCTTCAGGTAGGCGTTCCCAATCCCTATAACCAAGATTGACGAGGCAATCATCAGGTTACGCCGCTTATTGAAGTCAACGTGCTTTTCAATCAGGATTCGCATCCCACTGGAAGCGATCACCCCGAACAGCAGGAAACTGATTCCCCCGATAACCGGATTGGGAATACTTTCAATCAGAGCACTCAACTTGCCAACGAAACTGAAGATAACTGCAAACGTCGCTGCACCAATCAGGACGTAGACACTGTGGACCCGTGTAATAGCCAGCACACCCACGTTTTCACCGTAAGAGGTCACTGGTGGACCTCCGACCAGACTGGCCACGATTGAAGCCAAACCATCCCCGGCTAACGTATGATGAAGCCCGGGATCTTCGAAGAAATTCCGATGGGTCAGCTCGTTTAACACCGTGATGTGACCGATATGTTCGGTCATCGTCACGAATGCGATGGGGGCCAGGCTCAACACGGCCCCCCAGTAGAAGTGCAGCGGATAACTCACGCCAGGAAATTCAAACTTGGGAAGCTGAAACCAAGCTGCTTCCAGCACCGGTTTGAAGTCGACCAGCCCCGCAACGGCACCAACCAGGTAACCAACCACGATCCCCAGTAAGATTGGAATCAGCGCGAGAAAACCCTTTAAGTACAAGTTGAATGCCACCGTCAGCAGTAACGTGATCATCGCCACCAGGAAGAATTGCCAGTGGTAGGTACCATTACTGTCCACGGTCGCCTTCTGAGCGGCACTACCAGCTAATGACAACCCAATGACCATGATCATCGGACCAACCACGATGGGCGGCAGAACCTTATTGATCCAATCAGATCCAGCTAACGCGACAACCACCGCCACAATCAGATAGACCAGTCCCACGGCCATTGTCCCCTGCGCAATCCCCGGATACCCGGTGGTCTTCATCAGTGCCACCATGGGCACGATGAACGAAAAACTCGACCCCATGTAAGCCGGAATCTTTCCGCGCGTAATCAGGATGTACATCAAGGTTCCTACCCCAGAACTAAAGAGCGCGATCCCGGGGTTAAGCCCAACTAAAATCGGTACTAAGACGGTGGACCCAAACATAGAGAATAAATGCTGAAGCGATAACCCAAACCACTGTCCCAGACTCGGTCGTTCCCAAATATCAATCAACGCATCCGGATTACGATAACGCGATGGTTCTTTCATGCCACATGACCTCCAGTTCAAAATTGGTTTAAAAAAAAGCGTGCCCGTCCCGTGAGGAAGCGTGCTCGCCCAGTTTACCCAGCTATCGCCGGAAGTCGAACCCTTCACCGCCTCACGGGACGATGTTAAAGGAACTAAATTTTTACTAGTATACGGTTCATGACGGACCTTTGTCAAGACAAATTGTACTCAGGGGGTCAGGGACTGAATCATCAAAATGTTTAGTCGTTTACCATTCGCCAGTCACCTTGGTCGGCCTTGGAAATGTCATTCAAAAACTTTAAAACCCGCTTTGCCCGGTTAGGTTGTTGGTCGTTCAGCAGGTTTAAACCGGCCCCCGTCACCATGGGTTGACTCAATCGAAAATCGCCGTCAGCCGTCTCACCGGTCGCGAACGCCATCACGGTCTCACCGGATTCGATCTGCGTCGTCAGGAAGAACATGGTAAAGTCATCGTCTTCCTGCATGTAAGCTGGCATTGCCCAGATATCGGGCGCAATCTCCTGCATTTCACCAGTCTCGGTACCATCAAGAAACTTAAATTCCTTGTGGTTGGCCTGTGTGACTGGCTCGTTGAGGACCAGCATCATTTGGGCAAATTCATCGTCACCCATGTGGATAGTATCTTTCATGTGATTATTCCTCCTAGATTTCATTGCTACGTTAAAAATGTGCTACCAGTAACCCGTATTATACCAACATTTACGGCTAATTAAAATTTCATTTCTGCCGACATGTGGCTTTCAAAAGAGAGGCCAGAACAATCATCCCGGCCTCTCACGTCAAATTCAAATTAATTTACAACTTAGGCACACTACCCAAGCTCTAATTGCATGTGATAATAGTGGTGATCGCCAATCATCTGTTTACCGGAAACCGCATACCCCATCCGCTTGTAAAGGCGCATGGCTGCTGGATTCTCCAGGTCCACGTTCAGACCGATTATGGCTTGACTATCCCGTCGCGCGTAGTGGGGCAACGCTCGCAGTAACTGGTGGCCAATGCCCTTCCCTTGATGGTCAGGCGATACGGCCAGTGAATCCAAATACCACTCACCCTTAGCCGTTTCAGACTGGGTCTCAAACGGAACGTTAAATGCCGCATTCTTGGCAGTGATTTGCGTAAAGATATCGTCTACAGCTTCTTCTTGTTCTCCGGGATAACCAAAGGCCATCCCAACGACTTCACCCTCGGCCTCAGCCACCACTGTAGTTGCCGGCCCAGACAAGTATGTCTCGGTCCGGTACGCCGCTGTAATAGCCTTCAGTAAATCGGGTTCAGGAACATCTTCCAAATCTGACAGTTCCATCTCATCGTAGATCAAGTTCATCAACGGCGCTATCTGAGGAGCGTCCGCTGGTTGCGCCTCGCGAATTATCACAAAAAATCCTCCATTTCTAGTTCTTTCACTAGCCTAACGGAGGATATTGGGTTTGTCAAAGATTTTGCCAAACCGAGCGGAGACGTTCCGCCCATTTATGTAGCTGTCATGATGCTTGGATGGCAGCATAATTGGACCACAGGCACACCGAAATCGGCGTCACTAGGACCTTCACAAGTGATCTTAATTCTCACTAATTAATCGTCTAACACTACTTGCTTTACGATCTGCGGCCCGCTTGCCAAATATTAACCCAACGGCAAATAAGGCACTAGCTGTTATCCATGTTTTCATGGGGAGACTCCCTTCGTTTTGCCGAATCTGAACTTCCGGCGTCGTGCGCCCGTAGTTCGGCTAGTTCTTGGCGGATTTCGCCTAAAATTTCAAGTTGGAAACGTGCGATCTCCATCGTATGGGGGACCTGATTCTGTGCGAGGTGATCGACCTTGGCGTGAAGCAGACGCAACTCGTGCTCCGACTTCAAGTTCACGTGATAGTCATTTTCAGCCATCATTCGATCACGATCGGCGGAGCGGTTCTGGCTCATCATGATGATGGGTGCCTGAATCGCCGCCACGCAACTTAACACTAAATTTAACAGAATGAAGGGGTAGTTGTCAAAGTTGATGCCAAATAGATGCAAACCATTGACGATCATCCAGCTAATTAAAACGAACATGAAAACTAAGATAAACCCCCAGGAACCGCCGAAGCGAGCGACGTCATCGGACACCTTCTGCCCGAAAGTCAGGCTCTCCGACAAACTATCATTCACATCGATAATATCGTAGTCATCGCTCTGCAAGGCCTTCGTCAGTTTCTGATTGATCTTCTTGGTCTGCTTCATGTCGGCATTAATCAGGGCATCCACGTGCTCCAGACGGTACTTTAACAGGTGATGACCACAGATATAGTCAGTCGGCTTACTTTGCGGGTAATCGCGCTTAATTCGATTCCTCAGCCCAGCGTCTAATTCCGCCAACTGCAGACTGCCTTCCAGAGACACGGGTTCATCGTCGACCAAACAGTGAAGTTGTTCAGTTGCCATTTGCGTCACTCCTTAGTTGCTTAACGAGCTGCTGCCAATCCGCAGGGACCTCGCTGATAAACGACCGGTCTTCTTGAGTAAAGGGATCGGCAAAACTCAGGGTATGCGCATGCAGGGTCTGCCGCGTCATTCCCCCCATTTCAGGTCCATCATAGAGGTGGTCACCGATCAGGGGATGGTCTAAGTAGGCAAAGTGTGCGCGAATCTGATGCGTCCGCCCTGTATGCAGCTTGACTTCGACGACCGTAGCCTGGGCAAAACGTTCCTTGACCCAGTACTCTGTTTGGGCCGGCTTACCAGCTGGGGAGACCATCTGGTTATAGCCAGTCGGATCACTCGCTAGTGGCGCGTCAATTATTCCGTGGTCCTGTGACAACCGCCCACTGACGATTGCCAGATAACGCTTATCCACCTGATGTTGTGCCTGCAACTGACTCGCCAAGCTATTTGCCAAACGGTGCCGTGCAACCCAGACCACCCCACTCGTGAAGCGATCCAGTCGCGTTAAAATATGGGGCACCCGATTCTCCGCCTGTGTCTGTGCCCAGTGGCCCTTGATTCGATTGACCAGGGTATCCGTTCGATTGGCAGGACCGGGCACCACGTTAAGACCAGCTGGCTTATCGACCACCAACCAGTCTCGATTTTCAAATAAAACGGTGATTGGTACCGTGCTAGTCGCCACTGCGGGGTCATCCCCCTCGGCGGGCAACGTCACTGCCACCACATCCCCCACCTGCAGGGCCACTGCGGGGGTAACGACCACATCATTAACCTGAATCGTACCATTCTCCTTCAAGTCACTAAAAACCCGATGACTAACGCCCTGCTGGTTCAAGAACCGCTTTAGACTCGTCACCGGTGTTGTTACCTGCCACGTTAATTCCATGCCATAAATCCCCTTCTACTCAATCGCGAGGTCGACCATCCAATCGAGGTCGTCGTTGCGGTTATTCAGCCATTCCGGGTGAGTGGCTAAGTCTTCATTGATTTGAGTGATGCGTCCAGCAAACGGGAAGTGTAGCGTTAATTCTTCGCTGGCCCCGCTGACGATAAGGAATGGCGTTCCTAAATGAACGCGTCCCTGTGTAACCTGCCACGTAATCTTCTGAACGGGTCCTAAGAGTTCTCGTCCATCGTTGGCGAATCCAATGCGGACGATGCCTTGCTCCATTGGCGTCAACCACAAAGCGTTGGCACTGACTTCTGGATTATCAATCATTCTCGTCACCCCTTATGTGCTGTTAGTTCTGATTACAAATTGACACTGCTTAATAGCTTACAGGATTACCCGACTGCGGTAGGCGGGATAAAATTCTTCCAATCACGGTATATTTTAACATAGGCGGAGAATCGACGGGAATTATTTCATCCTTTTCTGGCATAAGTCTGGTGAAGCCGTTATAATGAAATCAGTTAAAGGGGGAGAATATTATGATATTGTCGCACAATGTCTTAACGGGGACGCTAATTCTATTAGCGGGAATTGCGCTGCTGGTCTTTATCATCTTTAAGTTATTTCCACAAACAAACCACAAGGCTGATGCTGACACCAAGGCCTTGCTAGTAATCTTTACGGTTATTAGCATTGGCTTACTAGGTATGGGCAGTTGGGTCTGCTTCAGTTAGAATTTAGACACGGTTTTTAAAAAGTCACAAGTACTCGCGCGCGAAAACGCAGGTACTTGTGACTTTTTTAATTACTTAATTACTATAGTAATAGGAAGTGTGAGCGACTAACAGCCCAAATTCATCATGGCTTATTCCATGTAATCCTCTGAAGCAGCCATTGTTTCAGTTTCCTTAGCGTGCGTCCCCTGTTGTTCGATTTCTTCCAGCGTCCGTCCTCTAGTTTCAGGAACACAGAACCGGACGAAGACGACACCCAGTAGGCAGATCACGCCAAAGATGGCAAAGACTGCTTCCTGGGACATCGCAGCCGTCATGACTGGGAACAATAGGCCCACAGCGAACGACCCGATCCAGTTAAAGGATGAGGCTAAGCCGGAAGCCCGGCCACGAACCGCCAATGGGAAGACTTCACCGATAAGAACCCAGGTCAGTGGTGCCCACGTGAAGGCATAGAAGGCCACATAAATGGACAGGAAGACCACAATCAACATCGGGTTACTATTGAGGTGTGTCACGTTCAGGAAGGCTGGCAGCAGGAAGGACAGCCCCATCACGGCACCACCTAAGGTCAACAGTGCCCGCCGGTTAAACTTATCGGCGATCCACAAGAAGACTAAGGATCCGACAACCAAAATGATACCTTGAATAATTGGCCACATCAAAGCATTGCTAGCAGCACTCCCGGTGGCTTGTTGCACGATCAGTGGAATGTAGTAGAAGATGGCATTGGCACCCTGGAACTGCTGAAATGCAGCGACACCGACCCCAGCAATCACCAGGTAACGGTACTTACCAGAGAATAAAGTCGCCCAAGAGGTCGTCTTAGCGGCAGCACTTTCAGTTTTAGCGGTACTTTGAATCGTGGTGATCTCGTCTTCAATTTCATTAGCTGGACGAATGTAGCTCAAGACCGTCCGTGCAGCGTCTAATTGCCCATTCTTAATCAAGAAACGTGGTGATTCTGGTAACCGGAGAACCCCAGCGAATAGGATAATTGCGGGAATCGCGGCGGAACCAAGCATTAGACGCCAAGCGAAGGCTTCTGGCAGACCCTTCAAAAGAAAATCAACGATATAAGAAATCAACATACCAGACACAATCATGGTCTGGTTGATTCCAGTCAGCCGGCCTCGTAACCGTGCCGGAGACATTTCGGACATGTAAGCCGGCACCAAAGCTGAAGCGGCCCCTACAGCCAGTCCGAGAAAGATACGAACCCCAATTAAGTAGTATTCGCCGAGGTTAGGGACCATGGCGGACATCAGGGAGCCCAGTGCGAAGATCAAGGCTGAGAGCAGGATCATCTTCCGTCGACCGAGTTTATCCGACAGTTGACCGGATAGTGCACCACCAAAGATTGCTCCAAACATAACAGCCGAGGTGATCCAGCCGATTAAGGTCGCATTCGACAGGCTCCAATCCGTCTGAAGGAAGGGTAACGCCCCCGTCATGACGCCGATATCATACCCGAATAAGATGCCCCCAAAGGAGCCGAAAAAATAGATGTAACCGCTTGAAATTTTCTTGTTGCCTTTCATTATTAAAAATACCTCCCAATGTCTCTGCGTGTTCTCTCTGTGCCAAATCGGGCTAAGGATGAATTGGTCCGATAAATCATAGTTATCGTTTCAACGTCAGAAAAACCAGTACTTACCAGAAGATAGGTAAAACGTTTTCACAAACGCAACACAAGTATTTTAAAACAGTTATACGGATAAATCAACATAATTTTGCCTTATGCGGATGATTTTTCAAAGCGCTTTCTTTCGCAAATCCCGGTATGAAAGCAACTGCTTGCTCAAAAAGTTTTTTTCAAAAATTGACTTTTTCTCGCCAAAAAAATGACTCACCAGAAGCCCTCACCCATAAGGATGGAAGCGTTCTGATGAGTCACCTAATAATCGATTACCGTTCAAAGGTATCTTTCGCCCCTTGAACCTGGTATAGTCGGTCTAATCCAAGTGCTTGACGACCCGTGCTGGATTACCCGCAATGACCACATCGTCCCCAAAGGACTTCGTAACCACGCTACCGGCACCCACAATCACATTATTTCCTAATGTCACACCGGGACAGATGATGGCACCACCACCGACCCAGATATCGTCACCCATAGTCACGGGCTTACCAATACCCATAGCCCCGTTACGTCGCAACTTTGGATCTGACGGATGGTTCACGGAATAGATCTGTACCTTGGGTCCTAGCAGGCAATGCTTGCCGATTCGAATGGGGGCAACATCGAGCATCACACAATCATAATTGGCGAAGAAATCCTCACCCACATAGATGTTATAACCATAATCACACTTGAAGCTTGCATGAACACTAACGTCCTTACCCGTTGCGCCAAAAAGCTTCTTAACCAGCTTTTCGCTCTGTTCGGGATGACTTTCGCCTAGCGCATTGATTGCTTCAACTTGTTTGCGAGCAGCGCCCCGTTCAGCAACCAATTCGTCATTATAGACGTCGAACAATTCACCGGTGATCATTTTCTCTTTTTCTGATTTTCCCATATTCTCTTCCTCCTTGCACATCCTGTTGGAACCACGACCTGATCTGCTAACACCTTACAACTGCTCATACATCCGGCCTTCAGTTAACTGGGGGCCAGCACCGCAACACAATTATCTTCCGACAAATCGTCCCTCTCAGTGCGCAATCAACGTCTCAAGACGTTGCCGAGAGTCACAACTCGCCATCTGGTTACTGTCCTGTTCACATTTCACCGGACCATTTACCCGTTACTCGGGTCACAGACGTTGTCGTCAGCACTCTCACAGCCGGTTAAATAAAAATGGCCGGAGCTGCTCTCGGCAACCCCAACCATTTTTTCAGCCATTAATGACTATTTGATGAATGCCTTGTTCATGTTAACCATAGTAGCGAAGTCTTCCATTTGTTCTTCAGTCAGAGCAAATGAGAGCATGGTGTGGTGACCACCACCGGCTTGCATCCAAGCTAAGGCACCCTTTTCAAGGCCAACCTTTGGCGTCCAGAGTTGCTTAGCAACTGGCAACTTAGGCGTTTCAGCTTCTGGCTTGTGAGCAGCTACGGCGTAACTGATCATCTTGAAGCCATCACGGAAGTCAGAGACAGTAACGTCAATGGCGTCACCTTCTGAACCAGTGAAGACAAGACGTGCAGGGTCAGCCTTACCACCGATATCCAATGGGTGAACTTCAACACGAGGCTTGTCGGAAGCGATAGTTGGGTCAACTTCCAGCATGTGAGAACCAAGGATTGCTTCGTGGCCCTTACGTAAGTCAAGTGTGTAGTCTTCCATGAAGGCCGTCTTCTTACCGTGTGACATGATCTTCATAACACGGCCAAGAGCAGCGGTCTTCCAGTCACCTTCGGCACCGAAGCCATAACCGTCACGGATTAACAATTGTGCGGCTAAACCAGGAAGTTGGTCCATACCCCAGAGGTCTTCGAAGTTCGTGGTGAAGGCAGTGTAACCACCCTTTTCCAAGAAACTCTTGATCCCGATGTATTGCTTCAATTGGGTACGTACGGACTTGGTGTACTTGTCAGCATCGTTGTCACCTTGAACCATGGTGTACTTGCTTTCCAAGTCAGCGTATTCCTTGTCGATGTCAGCATCCTTAACCTTGTTGATTTCTTCAACTAAGTCGCCGATACCGTAGTAGTCAACAGTCCAGCCCATTTGGATTTGTGCTTGTACTTTGTCACCTTCAGTAACGGCAACGTTACGCATGGTGTCTCCGAAACGAGCAACCTTAACCTTGAAGCTTTCGTTGTAAGCAACAGCAACATCTTCCCAAGAAGCGATCTTGTCTTGGACTTCTGCATCGCCCCAGTAACCGTAGACGATCTTGTTGTTCTTTTGTAAACGAGCATTGATGTAAGCATATTCACGGTCACCATGCGCACTTTGGTTCAAGTTCATGTAATCAAAGTCAATGTCAGCGTATGGGATGTTGTTCAAGTATTGCGTAGCCAAGTGAAGTAATGGCTTTTGTAACAATTCAGTCCCACGGATCCAGTTTTTAGCTGGAGAGAACGTGTGCATCCAGGTAATAACCCCGGCAACTTTATCGTTGTAGTTAACTTCCTTCATGAAGTTAGTGATACTTTCAGCAGTCGTCATAACATCCTTGAAGACAACCTTGTAAGGTAACTTGCCGCTGGCGTTTAACTTGTCAGCGATGTCTTGGGCATCCTTGCCGACAGACTTTAATTGTTCTTCACCATAGAGATGTTGACTACCGGTAACAAACCAAAATTCATATTCAGGAACTGATAACATAATTTACGCACTCCTTCTAGATAATTGATTGTTATTCATGACACAATTGATACCGAATTATTCACGCGCCGCATGACTCTGCGACTTGGCATTGTTTTGCCCATAATAAGCGTTCTTACCGTGCTTACGGTAATAGTGCTTATCCAACAGATATTGTGGCAATTCCAGGTTCTTATGGGTTAATTGCATGGAGTGATAATCTTCTTCAGCAACCACTTCCAAAACTTTGGAGTTGTACACGGCCTTGGCTGGAGTAGGACCCCAAGCGAACGGACCATGTTGACTAACCAGAGCGGCTGGAATAGCTTCGTAATCCAAACCACGTTCCTTGAAGGTCTTGACAATGGTTTTACCCGTATTGCCTTCGTAATCTTCTTCGATTTCTTCCTTGGTCAAAGCATCGGCCGCTGGAACATCACCGTAGAACGTGTCGGCGTGTGTCGTGTTCATTGCTGGAACGTCTAAGTTGGCGCCAGCAAAGGATACGGCCCATGGAGAGTGCGTATGCACAATCCCACCAATGTTTGGAAATGCGTTGTAAAGTACCGTATGCGTTGGTGTGTCGCTGGATGGGTTCATTTCCCCTTCAACAACTTCACCTTGCAAGTTTACGACGACCAAATCGCTAGGCTTTAGCTTGTCGTAATCAACCCCAGAAGGCTTGATGACGAACAGACCCTTTTCCCGGTCAATTCCGGAAACATTACCCCAAGTAAAGGTAACCAGGCCAAGCTTTGGCAGTTGCATGTTGGCGTCATAAACCTCTTGCTTTAATTCCTCTAACATTCAATTAACTTCCTCTCTTAGTCGCTAATTGCATCGCCAGCGGCAGCTTCCACCGGCAAGCCACCTTGATACTTTTCGATGAACTTCTGGTATCCAGCAACCCCTTCAGGTTCTGGACTCAAAGTCATGGATTCTGGGTTCGTGAAGACTTCTTGATCCAAGAAGTCTTCCAGTGAGGCATCGGTATCGCGCTTAGCGTAAACAGCTAAGACCGCCATCCCCCATGGACCACCTTCGCCGGCAGTACTCATTACAGTGATTGGTACGTTCAACGCATTGGCCAATACTTGTTGACCAATAACAGGTGTCCGGAACAAGCCACCTTGGGCAATCATCACATCAGTATGAACATGTTCTTGATTAATCAAGATGTCCATCCCAATCTTCAGTGGTGCAAAGGCAGCGTATAACTGCGTTTGCATGAAGTTAGGTAAGCTAAACTTGCTGTTTGGTGTCCGGACGAATAATGGACGACCAGCCTTGATCTTGGTGATGTTTTCACCAGATTGATAGCTGTAGTTAACCAATCCACCAGCATCTGGGTCTGCCTTAGCTGCTTCTAAGAAGAGCGTTTCGTACAGACGGTCTGGCTTCAATTCAACACCCAAACGGGCAGCAAATTCATTGAAGACACTAGCCCAAGCATTAATATCTGAAGAACAGTTGTTAATGTGGACCATGGCAACTGGTGAACCATCTGGCGTCATCACAATATCAATATCGCGATAGACCTTAGTCAGTGGCTTGTCCAAGACGTTCATGGAGAAGGATGACGTCCCAACGGAGATATTCCCAGTCCGCTTCCGCACACTGTTCGTACCAACCATCCCGGTACCAGCATCCCCTTCAGGTGGTGCCATCACACTACCGGCTTCCAAGTTGCCATTAGCATCTAGGAGGCTAGCCCCTTCAGCGGTCAAATGACCGGCAACCTTACCAGCTGGTAAGATATCAGGTAAGATGTCTTCGATGTCCCAAGGGTATTGCTTAACGTTGTCAAGGTTGCTGAACTTGTCCAGCATCTTCTTGTCGTAAGTACCCGTCTTGTCATCGATTGGGAAGACACCAGAAGCATCCCCAACACCCAAGACCTTTTCGCCAGATAATTTCCAAGTTACGTAGCCGGCTAAACTGGTAATGAAGTTCACGTTACGAACGTGGTCTTCACCATTCAGGATAGCTTGGTACAGATGTGCGATACTCCAACGTTGTGGAATGTTGAAATCGAACAACTTGGTCAATTCATCAGCGGATTGTTCCGTGATGTTGTTCCGCCAAGTCCGGAATGGTACCAACAATTTGCCACTCTTATCGAAGGCCAAGTAACCATGCATCATGGCACTGACCCCAACGGCACTGATCTTAGTCAAAGCACTGTGGTACTTGCTTTGTACATCAGCAGCCATTTGCGTGTAGCTTTGTTGAATTCCAGTCCAAACTTCGTCGATTGGGTATGTCCAGACGCCGTTTTCAAAGCGGTTTTCCCAAACATAACTGCCTGAGGCGATGGTATTGAAGTCATCAGTGACCAATACCGCTTTAATCCGGGTTGAACCTAACTCAATCCCTAAGGAAACCTCACCGGCTTCGATAGCGCGAGTCGTTTCAACTAAGTTCATTTAACTTACCTCCCAATAATCTTAAATCGAGAATTCTAGTTGTTGTTAGCAGTTTCTTTGTTCTTACCGTGGTTAGTCCCACGTGCTTCGATTTCTTCAAGTGAGTGACCACGAGTTTCTGGGACACAGAAACGAATGAACAGAACACCGAAGACACAGATAACACCGAAGATAGCGAACACAGCTTCTTGTGACATTGCAGCAGTCAGAATAGGGAAGATCAAACCAACAGCCCATGAACCGATCCAGTTAAAGGATGAAGCTAAACCAGATGCACGGCCCCGAACAGCTAATGGGAAGATTTCACCAACGAGGACCCAGGTAAGTGGTGCCCAAGTGAATGAGTAGAATGCAACGTAGATTGACAAGAAGACAACGATCATCATTGGACTTGCGTTAGGAACTAACTTGTTGATGATAGCTGGTAACAGGAATGACAGAGCCATTACGGAACCACCCATAGTCAACAACGTCCGACGATTGAACTTTTCAGCAATAACGATGTAGAGTAATGAACCAAGAACTAACAGAACACCTTGGATAATTGGCCACATCAATGCAGAACTTGCGGCGTTACCAGTAGCTTTTTCAACAATCAGTGGAATGTAGTAGAAGATCGCGTTGGCACCTTGGAATTGTTGGAAAGTAGCAACCCCAACACCGGCGATAACTAAGTAACGATACTTACCGTTAAACAAGGTAGCCCATGATGTCTTTTGTAAGTTACTTTGTTCAGTTTCAGCAGTCTTTTGAATGGATTCAACTTCTGGTTCAATATCTTCTGGCTTACGTACATATGAGAGAACCGTACGTGCTTCGTCGAGTTTACCCGTCTTGATTAAGAAACGAGGTGATTCTGGTAATTTCAGAACCCCGAAGAAGAGGATGAATGCAGGCACTGAAGCCAAGCCTAACATTAAACGCCATGACAGGTTGCCAGGTAAGTCTTTTAAGATAAAGTCGACAATGTAGGAAATTAACATCCCAGAAACAATCATGGTCTGGTTCATCCCAGAAAGGTTACCACGCAAACGCGCTGGTGCCATTTCTGACATGTAGGCTGGGACCAAGGCTGAGGCAGCACCAACGGCTAACCCCAAGAAGATCCGCATCCCGATTAAGTAGTAAGTCCCACCGTTAGGAGCAAATCCACAAAGGATTGACCCAAGAGCGAAGATTAAGGATGATAATAAGATCATCCGCCGACGGCCTAACTTATCGGCCATTTGACCGGCAATGGCGGCACCGAAGATGGCACCGAACATAACTGATGAAGTAACCCAACCGATCAATGAGGCGTTGGTCAACGCCCAGTCGGTTTTCAGGAATGGTAAGGCACCGGTCATAACACCGATATCGTAACCGAACAGAATTCCACCGAACGATCCAAAGAAGAATATGAATTTACTTGAAACTTTCTTTTCCGCTTTCGCTTCCAAATTTCGTTCCTCCTAAGTTTAAAGGGGTCAAAGATAAAAACTAAATAATGGCTTTTCCCGCTTAACTATTGATAGAAATGAATCCGCTCCACCTGACGTTAATCACCCTTCTGGACCGGCCGGCCAGTCCGAAAATTCAGGTTAACTTTGTGAAGCGTTTTCATTTCTGAACAAACTTAGTGTATTATATTTATACGCATAAATCAACACTTATTTTTTATATGCGGATTAATATCTCGTGAAAACCCTTGCTATCACACGGGTTTGCTTGATTTTATTTTTTTGAAAGCGTTTCCGAATCGTGATAAGTTAAGCCTTTTACTCTAATCGAACCCTTTCAATCAATTCGCGGTACGGACCGGTTTATTGGCAACTATTTTTTTAATCGGATAAGTTTTTCTCGGCTATTTCCGACCGATTTAGTTGGTTGGTTAGTTATCGGGCGATTGTCTCTCCCCCCGCGGTTGGGTGTTCCCTCCTCTTCAGTTAGTCGGTGACCCCCACGGACAACCACAGTGTTTGACAGCCGAACGACAAAAAAAGGCTTACGGAAGTTATCCGCAAGCCTGCAAAGTTATCTGTTTTCAGTTGTAACACCGCTGATAATTGAGGTTGGTCCAAAATTCATCCTAACCTATCTATCCCCACGTGCTTAGGGGCAGCTGTAGACTGTCGCACAATTAAGTCGGGTTCGTAGGTGATTGACTGCACAGGTTGCTTGTTCAACAGCTGGAGCATCATCCGGCCTGCATCTTCCCCCATAACGTCCTTCACGTGATTGAGCGTGGTCAGTCCGGGGCTCATGTACTGTGACATTTGATAGTTATCAAAACCGACGATTGAAATGTCTTGCGGCACCCGCAGTCCGCGTGATTTCACGTAAGACATCACGGGAATAGCCAATTGATCATTATAACAGGCAATCGCGGTCGGCCGATCTGAACTATCGATATAGGAGGCCACTCGACTCGTGATCCGTTCAAAATCATCGCCAGACTGATACATAATCAGATTGCTCTTATAGGAAATATCTGGATGCTCTTGGTAGGCCTGAACGAACCCATTCATCCGGTTAACGCCTTGGATATCATCAACCTGGAAGATACCGAGGATGCTTTCGTGACCCATGCCTAACAAATATTCCACGAGCTTCTTCTCAGTCTTGGCGTCCGCCGTATTGACGTACGGAAAGTCCAACTGAGGATAAGCCGCGTTAATAAACAGCACCGGAATCTGGTCATCCTTAATTTCTTGGTATAAATCCATATTGGGATTGGGCAAAGCACTCTGGGTCGGTTCAATAATCAACCCGGCGACCTTGCTATTGAGCATGTTGATCAGATGCTTGCGCTCACGGTCATGGTTATTTCGCGTATTTCCTAGTAGCATTGAATACCCACTATCGGAAATCACTTCATCTAAGCCATAGATGATCCGTGGGAAGATGTAGTCGGCGATATGTGTGGTAATAACCCCGATCATCTTACTATCGTTTTCGGTCGTCCAGTCCTTGTGCCAGTCCTGAACGAACATGCCACCGCCTTGAATCCGGTAGATGAAATGTTCGGTCTCCAAATCCCCCACGGCACGCCGAATCGTGTACCGGGAAACCTTAAACTGCTCCATCAGTTCTGTCTCAGTTGGTAATTTTTCATCAATCGGATACTTCCCGGAAAGAATTGCTTCCTTCAGAGAGTCCTTGACTCTTTGGTATTTGTTTTCCATAATTACTCTCCCATAGTTCGTATCCATGCCGGACGATGCACGCCCATGGTAACGTTTTGGCAAGGTTGCGCAAACGCCACCGGCTCCCTATCAATGGGTCCAAATTTGTTCGCAATTTATTTGATTAACACTAGCATAGCAAATTTCACGTCAAACCGCCAACTTTAACCCGTTTTTATGCGGATAAATCTATTTTTTCTCTGGAATGACGTTACCTTCAGCATCGAGATGCTTGACGATACGGGCCGGATTCCCAGCAATAACAACATTGTCTCCAAACGACTTGGTGACAACTGCCCCACCACCGACGATGACGTTATTCCCAATCGTTACACCTGGGACAATCACAGCATCCCCACCAATCCAGCAGTTATTGCCGATAGTCACGGGTTTGCCGTAGCCCAGCCAGGATGTCCGTGCGGCCAAGTTATATGGGTGACCGGCCGTATAAATTTGTGCTTTTGGCGCCAATAACACGTTATTGCCAATATTGATCTCACAAGTATCCAACAGAATACAGTCGAAGTTTGCGAAGAAATTATCGCCCACGTGAATGTTGTACCCATAATCGCAGGAAAATCGAGGACGAATCTCAACATTCTTGCCAACTGATCCGAATAATTTTGTGACCAGCGCCGTCATCCGATCCTTCTCACGGAAGGGAATTGTATTTAACTCTTCATATAAGTCTCGCGCGGCAAAACGATCCGCAACCAGTTTTTCATCGTTGACGTCGTAGAGCTCTTCATCCATCATTTTTTGAAATTCTGTCTTTGCCATCAGTGGTCAGTCCTTCACAGTAATTTATGAGAATAATAATAGCACACCGTGTAAGCGATTACAATACATTTATCTGCCAATATGGAGTGCTTTTATATTCATCCGGATAAATAATCCGCTAAAAAAAGTGACCAGCCCGGGACGGACTGACCACTTAAATTTATTTGATTTATTTTTAAAGGTACTGCCCCGTGACTGAACGGCGGATATCCCGCACGCCAGCTACTGGTCCGGCATATGGGACCTCACCACCATTGGCACCGCCATCCGGACCAATATCAATCAGCCAATCAGCACTGCGCATAACGTCCAGGTTATGTTCAATCACAATCACTGTATTTCCTTTGTCCACTAAATCATTGATGATTTGGACGATTGTTGCAATGTCCGAAGGGTGCAACCCGGTCGTCGGTTCATCAAGGATATAAATATTTCCACGTTTCTGTAATTCCTTGGCAATCTTCAATCGCTGGCCCTCACCACCGGACAGTGTACTCAGCGGCTGGCCCAATGCCAAGTATGATAGCCCAACGGTCAGTAAGCTCTTGAGCTTGCCAACAACCTTCGTTCCGTCAAAGAAAGTCGTCGCTTCTTCGATGGTCATCGCCATAATCTCGACAATATTCTTATTCTTAAACTGGTATGTCAGTACTTGAGGATCGAAGCGCCCACCATGACACAGCGAACACGCTACCGTCGCATTTTCCATGAAGGATAAATTCAGCTCCACGACACCCTTTCCGCCACATTGCGGGCACGCTCCCTTTGAGTTAGCGCTAAACAGGCTCTCACTGACGCCGTTCTCTGCCGCCAGTAACTTGCGAATGTCGTTGAGAACCCCCATATAGGTGGCTGGATTAGACCGACTATTAGCGTGAAGCGCCCGTTGGTCAATTCGAATGGCCTCGGGGTGTTCCTTGGCAAAAACCTGCTCGACCAAGGTACTCTTGCCGGAACCCGCCACCCCGGTCACCACGGTGAATAACCCAGCTGGAATTTTCAATGCGGCATCCTTTAAGTTGTGCCGGCGGCTCGGTTCACTCGTGATGAATTTCTGTGGTAATCGTGGTGTCCCCTTGATGGCCAAATGCCGGTTCAGATATTTCGCCGTTAACGTCTCAGATTTCAGTAGCTCTGAATACGTACCAGTAAAGGTAATCTGCCCACCGTGAATACCGGCATGGGGACCAACATCGACTACATAATCGGCCACTGCGATTACGTCCGGGTCGTGCTCAACCACTAGAACCGTGTTGCCCTTCTGCCGCAACTTAATCAACAGGTCATTGAGGCGATGAACGTCTCTAGGATGAAGCCCCGTACTAGGCTCATCCAAGATATACAACAAGTTCGTCAGGCTATTGGCCAGATACTTGACCGTCTTAACACGTTGCGATTCCCCACCAGACAGCGTGGTCGTTTCCCGCGTCAGACTGAGATAATCGAGGCCCACGTCAATCAAGCCGCCGACTCGCTCCTGAATGCTGTCGATCAGATTCGTCATGCGTGGATCACTAAATTCGGCTAGTGCCGTCCGCAGACCCGTCAGTTGCATCGCAGTTAGATCATAGAGGTTATAACCCTTAATCTTCACCGCCATGACTTCGGCATTGAAGCGTGTCCCGTGACAAGCTGGACAAGGACTCATGGTCGCAAACTTTTCAATTCTCTTCCGGGAACCCTCACTGATCCCTTTGCTCACCTTTAAGTTCTGTCGATAAAACAGCCGCTCCAGGCCCTCAAACTTTACGTCAAAGACTGAATCCTTGTAGGTAACGCGCACTGGTTGCTCCCCGTTTAGCAGCTGGGCTAATTTTTCGGATGAAAACTTCGCCACCGGTTGATCCAGATCAAACCAGCCGGTTGCCACCAACGTTTGAAACAGGAAGGTCTGCGGCCCATAACCGGGTAACAGGATGGCCCCGTCGTTGAGCGACTTCTCTGGATTTAGAATTGCCTCCCGTTTGACCACGTAGGTCTTCCCAATCCCCTCACAGGTCGGGCACATGCCGGCCGGATCATTGAAGGAAAAGGCGTTGCTTGCCGTGCCATAGTGTGGTGTGCCGAACCGGGAAAAGAGGATTCGCAGCAGTGGGCTAATGTCACTGACGGTACCTAAAGTCGACCGCGCATTACCGCCCAAGGGTTTCTGGTCAATCACGATGGCCGTCGAGAGGTTCCGCACCTCGTCAACATCCGGTCGGCGATAATTCGGCAGGAAGGTTCGCGTAAAACTATCATATGTACTATTCAACTGTCGCCCGGCCTCCTGTGCAATCGTATCAAAGACGATGGAGGACTTGCCGGAACCGGAGACCCCCGTAAAAACGGTCAAGCGATTCTTAGGGATCTTGAGGCTGATGTTTTTCAGGTTATTCTCACGGTCATTCACAATTTCAATAAAATCTGGATCAGACATGGCAGAACCCTCCTCTGCTAGACTTGAGCAATACAGCGCCTTCAAGATTACCATAGTCCCCTGAACGACCCAAGCATGTAGACTCACAAATTTCAGGTAAACACTTGCTGGAATTTATCGTTTCCGGCTGCCAAGGATTCCGCCAGCCAAACTAATCTCCGACCAACATTTACCGTCACATGACATATCACCAAAGTTTCAACCTAATTATCGGAATCCCATTCTAAAAAATGGTGAAAAAAAGTGGCGTTCATCGCGTCACTTCAAAATCATCTAATTATTGTCTGAAGATTGAAAGTTCCAAAGCGCCTAGAAAGGTTCAGCTAATAGATATTTAATCCATAAAATTAGTTGAAAATTACCACCTGCGGCTGCCAGAAATTCCGGCTGCTTCTCAGACCGCCTGCGGCCTGCATCTCTGACTGCCTCCGGTTATGATTTACTCTTTAACCTGATATTGTCGTGACAATTGCCGGACTGGCAACGTTAGTCCACGATAGTCGATCACCGTCTACGTAGGCGTGAGTGAGCCAAATTTAGGCTCAGCCGTGGGATTTTCCAAGTGGGTTAGCTTGGAAAATGGCGACTTTGAAACGCGGGTTGGGCGGTTCAAAGCGAGCTGGCAGACCGCTTCTCAGGCTGACGGCGTCCTACCCACAGCGTTCCAGCCTAAATTTGGTGAACGGTAAGCCGGCTGGTATGTAGCCAACATTTCAACCTTCAACTTTCAGCCATTGTCATGGACTATGACCTGCATCGGCTAAACTCTTCAAAAACTATTTACCCACAGGCATCCAGTTCAGTTTGCTATGCGTTAGCCGCTGCCTGATCTTCGCGAATAATAGCCATAAAAGCTTCGCCGTACTTTTCTAACTTGCTTTGACCTACACCCTTGACCGACAAGAAGGCCTCGTCGTCCTGGGGGAGTACCTCGCACATGCCATGGAGTGACCGATCCGAAAAGATGACAAACGGTGGCACGTGCTGGTCTTCTGCCAACTGATGCCGTAATTCTCGCAATTTGCCGAAAAGTTCATCATCGACCGGCGCCAGTCGCTTGGCCTTGCGCGCCATCTTCCGGAAGACTTGGGTCTCCCCCTTGAGGACGCCTACACCCTCTTGCGTGATTGCTAACGTCGGATACTGGCCGCCGACACTTTGTAAATAGCCCGCTGCGGTCAGAAAGTCGATCAGTTCACCGACGCTCTTCTGCCGTTGACCATTCATGATGCCATAGGTCGATATGTCTTCCAAATGGTTGTCTCGCACACGTTGGTTATGCGCACCCGTCAGGACCTGCGCCACAATTCCCTTGCCAAACCGTGACCGTAGCCGAACAACACAGGACAAGACCTTTTGCGCCGACACCGTAATATCTTGAGCTTCACGATCATCACGACAGTTACTGCAACGCCCACATGGCTCGGAGTCCTCCCCAAAGTAGGCCAGGATGAACTGCTGCAAGCACCCCTGCGTGTTCGCGTATTGACTCATCACCTGCAGCTTCTGGTATTCCCGTTGCTTATTACTTTCATCACGTTCCGACTGATCAATGAAGAAATGTTGAATCTGAAGATCCTGAGCACGGTACAACAAGATAGCTTCACTCGGCAAGCCATCCCGACCGGCCCGCCCAGCCTCTTGGTAATAGGCCTCCAGCGTTCCAGGAACCTGCGCGTGAATCACAAAGCGCACGTTACTCTTATCAATTCCCATTCCAAAGGCGTTGGTCGCAACCATCACCTGGATGCGATCGTACAGAAAGTCCTCCTGATTCGTGCGCCGTTCATCATCACTCAGTCCCGCGTGGTAGGCCGCCGCCTTGACGTGGTGCCGTGTCAACAGGGTTGTTAACCGTGTGACTTCCTTGCGCGTACTGGCATAGATGATCCCCGTTTCACCTTGATTGACCTGCAAATAGTCTAAAATAAACCGGTCGGTATCCTGATCCTTAACCACTGTTAGGTCCAGATTATCGCGGGCAAATCCAGTGTTGACCTCATTCTGTGGGTCAATCCGTAACTGCTGACAAATGTCGGCGGCCACTTGTTCGGTAGCCGTCGCTGTCAGTGCTAATACTTGCGGCTGCGTCGGTAGTTGTTCAATTGCCGTGCTCAATGCCAAGTAACTCGGTCGAAAGTCGTGGCCCCACTGTGAAATGCAGTGCGCTTCATCGACCGCCAAGAGATCCACCGGCAATTGTCCCAGTGCCTGCAGGAATGCTGCCGAATCCAACCGTTCAGGCGCCACATAAAGTAATTTATAGTCGCCATTATGCAGTCCCGCCAGGCGTTCTTGAATATCTGGCCAGTCCACTGAACTGTTGATAAACGTTGCGGGGACCCCACTGTCATTTAACGCATCGACCTGATCCTTCATTAAGGAAATCAGAGGCGACACCACAACCGTAATCCCATCGAACATCAACGCGGGGATTTGGTAACACAGGGACTTGCCACCGCCCGTTGGCATGATAGCCAGACTATTCTCCCCCGCCATGACGTGTGCGATGATTGCCTGCTGTCCGGGCCGAAAGTCATCGTACCCGAACGTTGTTTTTAAAATGTGTTGCGCTGCCGCTAAGTCCATCAATGCTTACTCCTTCTTCTCAATGCTTCTATTCTACTGGCAAACGCGACCCGATACAACCGAACGGATAGCCGAACAACTTTTTTCGTAAATCATTCTGAAATAGTTAACGGGCAACCCGTACTTACTTATCGTAAATTACATCGCATACAATCAATGTTGAAGGAACCAATATGGACCAGTCGAAAATATAGCTGGTTCTTTCTAGATGTACTTGGACTTTCAATCTTCAGTCTAAAATAATTCATTTCAAAAAAATAATGAAGGACTTTCTACGTAGTTAATTAGAAAGGAGTGATTCTAATGACCAATTCCAAGCAAGTTTCCGACTATCCCCCTTCTGATATGCTACACTCAGGTTATTTAAGAAGGAGGCCATTCCCCATGGCAACCAAGGACAAGCTTCAAATTGAAATTGATTCTGAGATTAGAAAGCGCGCGGAAAGTAACTTACAGACGAACGGTATCTCTCTCACGCATTTACTACAAGCTATCATCACTAGTATTGCCAATAATCGGGCAAACCCTTCGACAGTAATCACTGACGCGGATTTGCTTTCTTCCATCGATGAGGTGATTGATTCCCTGAATGGCAAAAAAGAGCTGCCATCCTATTCAACGCTCGATGCACTGAATAAAAGTCTGTTAGATTAAGTGGTCGCCTATGCCATTCATACCACTCATAAATTTAAGCAACAGTTCAAGAATGTTCAAAGGACACCACGTTGGAATCGCATTTTCAACGGTACGACACCACTAAAGAACGACAATCGCTCTGCTTGGGATATTGTCATATCTTGCTTACTAACGGGCACCCCAATACCAAGCTATTTTTATCCTCATCACTTGCACGGAAAACGACAACTCACCAAACGGATCAATCTTCTACTTTCAAAACAAAATACTTCAGTTAGCATCATGGAATGCCATTTTGATGGTAAAAATGGCAATCATCTCCTAATTTATGCACAATCATCGGAAACTAGCCAAGTTTTTTTACTTTCCATTGGCACACACGCTGATCTTTTCTAATTGGATCAATCAATTTCAACCATTACATCACTATTTATATGGGCCCAGCCGAAAATACGGTTGGTCCTTTTCTAGTTAAGCCACCTCCACTACCAAGTCGCCCACGCACCATCACGCCCCTTAATCATGGGATACTCGACATAACAAAATCATCCCAATCTCAGATTCCACGCAGTTGAGCAAACCATAGCGTTTAGTCTGACAAAAAACATCGAACACCTGCTAGCTGCATGCGACATCTAGGGTCAATCAAATTAGAAAGGCGTGTATGGACATGACTTGGCAACTAAAACTTTACAATGGCGTGGTCATTGTTTTTGCACTGTGGTCGATTGTCCTCGCAATTCTCGATTTCTCCAGCCTGATTACCCTTACTTCCCTGCCGTGGTCCGTCATGGACGATGGTATTTTGGTCCTGTTTACCGTTGACTACTGGGTGCGCTTCTACCGTGCACCCAAGAAATGGGTCTTCTTCCGCCACAATCTCTTTGACCTGATCGCCATTCTCCCGCTAACCAGTCTGTTCAGCCTCTTTCGACTGGCACGACTGACCCGCTTGCTTCGGCTCACCTGCCTCTTTCGATTCGTTCGCTTGGTCGGATTCATCGGGCGGCTACGAAAGCCCCTTCAGAAGTTCTTAAAGACTAACGGCTTCATCTACTTGGTCTGGGCCAGCTTCGCCATTCTGATACTCGCGGCTACTCTGTACGCCTACGCGGAACACGTCTCGTGGGGTGAGGCCTTCTGGTGGGCGATTGTGACCGCTTCTACCGTGGGCTACGGCGACATTGCCCCACACACAACGGTCGGTAAATTCGCGGTGACCCTCCTCATGCTGGTCGGTATTGGTTTTATCGGCGCGCTGACCAGTACCATCACCACTTGTTTTGCCCATCATGGTGAGACTGACCGGTATCAGCAGTTAAGTAAACAACTCAAAACATCGAACGACAACGGCTCCTTACCAATCAGCAAAAGTCCGACGAGGCGCCCACAAAAACGCCCGATGACTAACCAACCACTTCAACGCTCCCACCATCAATGCTATAATGTTTTTTAAAAGGAGTGCTGTATTCATGACGAAGAGAATTAAAGGTTCATGTACCACGATTTTAGTAGGGAAAAAGGCTTCTTTAGACGGCTCCACCATCATTTCACGGAACGATGACGGCCACGAAGCCTTAGACCCAGAACGGTTCGTTGTGGTCAACCCTGACGACCAACCTCGCGATTACCAAGCGGTGATCAGCGGTGTGCAAATCAAGTTACCTGACAACCCGCTGCGTTATACCTCAATTCCTAACTCCATCTTGACCAATGGTATCTGGCCCGCAGCCGGTATCAACGGTGAAAACATTGCGATGTCCGCCACGGAAACCATTACCACCAACTCACGCGTATTGGGTATCGACCCCTACGTTGACGGTGGGATCGGTGAAGAAGACCTGGTTACACTGGTTTTGCCATACATCCACAGCGCCCGCGACGGTGTGAAGCGTTTAGGAAGCTTATTGGAAGAATTCGGGACCTACGAACCAAACGGGATCGCCTTCTCCGACAATGACGAAATCTGGTGGTTAGAAACCATTGGTGGGCATCACTGGGCCGCTAAAAGGATTCCAGATGACGCCTACGTGGTGGCACCTAACCGCATGAACATTGATGACTTTGACTTTAGCGCCGAAGACACGTTGGCTTCTGACGACTTGGAAGACTTGATCGCCAAGTACAGCCTGAACCCCGATTTCGACCAGGTTAACCTGCGTCACATCTTCGGTAGCGCCTCCATCAAGGATACAGTCTACAACAACCCCCGGGCTTGGTTCGGTCAAAAATACTTCAATCCTGAAATCGAACAAGACCCTCAGGACCAAGACCTGCCATTCATCTGCCACGCCAACCGTAAGATCTCTATCGACGATGTGAAGTTCGTCCTGAGTTCTCACTTTGAAAACACGAAGTACGATGTTTACGGTCACGGCTCAGAAGATGACAAGACGTTGTTCCGCCCAATCGGGATCAACCGGAACCACGACGTTCACATCTTACAAATCAGAAATAGCGTCCCCGACAGTATTGCTGGGATTCACTGGTTAGCCTTTGGTGCCAACACGTTCAACACGGTCGTCCCATTCTACGCTAACGTTGACGATACACCAGCTACTTACAAGGATGCCGATGGCACGTTCAACATGAACCACATGTACTGGTTGAGCTGCACCACGGCACTGCTGGGTGATACGGACTACAGTCTTTACGAAGACTTCCGCAACACCTTTGCTTTGGAAGCCATGGCTGCTTACCGGAAGATTCAACACGAAACGGATGCCGCTATCGTTGATGGTGCCGACACCAAGATCCTGAAGGAAGCCAACGAAAAGCTTTCCGACGAATCCTTCACACGTCAAACCAAGTTATTGGGTGACATGGTGACGTTTGGCTCCGAGCACATGAAGTTACGGTACAACTTAAACGACTAATCTTTACCCTTTGCAATGAATGGCGCGTCAGACTTCGGTCTGACGCGCCATTTTTGATACCTATCGTCGCCCAATTTTAACAGCGATCGTCACTACTTGACGGCCATGATAATTATTGAATAAAAACGAAAATTCCCATGAATAACGAAAAAAGTGAGACATAATCGCTCAAAAATACATTAGTAACTAGTAGAGGCCAAAAAAGCAACTACCAAAAATGCAGTAGCTGCTCAAAAAAGGGGTTAATGATTTGACGAATTATATCTTTCACACAAATGACAAGTCCTGCCTTCAGCCAACCATAGGTACAGGCAGGCTTACTTCACCGTCGTAGCAACCGCAGCATGCACGGCATCCTTCTCGGCTTCGACCAAGTCAACACGACTCTCGATGACCTTGGTGTCCATCTTGATTTCCCGGGTTAAGCCTGGGGTGTTGATCTTTGGCGTGAAGAAGGCCTTGAATTCGGCTAAGCGCACTGGCGTGTGGAAGATACCGGCGGTCACCGTGATGTACGTGGTAAATTCCATGTCACCACCGACCGTGTCTTCCAACCATTGCCAGTCGTTTCTGATCCAGTCCCAAGCGGCCTGTTGACCCTTATCGTTGCCCAGAACACCGCGGTACCAAGCCCGCAAATCTTGTGGCTTGATGGTGTCAGCGTCTTCGAACAACGTGATCAACTTGGCAATTTGCTTGGTGTCTTGCGTCGTTGGCAGTGCGGAAGCTAAGTCCGCTTTGTAGCTAGCGTCGCTGGATGACCGGTAGTCGTTTAACAATTGGTCGAACAACTGGTCACTGCCGAAGTGCTTGAGCTCGTTGGCCAAAATGAAGTTCCGAGTAGCGGCTGGCAACGTTGCTGGGTTGTCCTGATGCGCAACGAAAACGGCGTGGGCAGCGGCAATCGACTCAGTATTTTGGGCGTATAAGGTGGCATTCAAAACGTATGGCCGCGTTAATTGGTCATCGTTAGACTCACCGGCCTTAGGCGTCCAGCCTAATCGTGCAACTTGGCTAGCACTCAGCTTGTCGAATAAGGCTTGTAACTGCTTCTCTTCAGTAGAACCTGGCGTGACAAACTTCTTCAGGTTGCTGGCAACCCCATACAGGACATCGTTGACAACCGTAGAATGGCTAGCAGCGAAGCGATCCAGTAATGGCACGATGGCAGCATAAGAAATTTGCCGCCCTTCGGCTAACAGCCGCAAGTCTTGCAGTAATTGTAACTGGGTAATGGCATCCAGGGAATCCAAGTTAGCGAGGATGTCTTGGAGCAAGGTGTCGTCGTACTTCACGATGAAGTGAGAATTGTTGCCCACGTTCAGGCGGAAAGGTTCGCCGCTCGCCTTGCGTAAGTCGGCGTAGTCCCCTAACGTGGCGGATTGATCGGCGAAGATAGCCGGGGCGGCACTGTAATTACTGTTCAGGGGTACCTGCCATTGACGACCGGCATCCTTACCCGCACCCACGAAGAATTGCTGCTGGGTAATGGTTAACTTGCCAGCGACCACGGCGGCAGAAACAACGGGATACCCGGGTTGTTCCAGCCAAGAGTTCATGATGGCACCGACGTTCATACCAGAAGCATCCCCCAGTGCGGCCCAGAGATCAGCCCCGGTGGCGTTGCCATAATGGTGTGCGGCGAAGTAAGCCTTCAAACCTTGACGCAAGGCATCGTCTCCAATTAAGGCACGAACCATGACGAGCATCCGGGCCCCCTTAGCGTAAACGATGGCACCATCGAACAAAGCGTCGATTTCGGCGGGATCTTCAACTTGCACGTGAACGGATTGCACGCCATCGGTGGCATCCCGTTGCAGGGCCATTGGTGCTTCACTCGTCTGGAAGACTTCCCAAATGTGCCAGTCGGGTTCGATGGCGTTGATCGCCACGTATTCCATCATGTTGGCAAAGCTTTCGTTTAACCAGAGATCGTCCCACCACTTCATAGTAACCAGGTCACCGAACCATTGATGGGCAAGTTCGTGAGCAATAACCGTCGCGACCCGTTGCTTGGTTTCAAATGAGGTGTTGTCGGGATCTAACAGCAAGTAGGCTTCACGATACGTGACCAAGCCCCAGTTTTCCATGGCACCGGCTGAGAAGTCGGGTAAGGCCATTTGCCAAGAATGTGGGAGTGGGTATGGCGTCTGATAGAAGTCTTCGTAGAATTCGATGGAACGCTTGGCAATATCTAAGGCGAAGTCGAGTTCCTTGGCTTGGTGCGCCTTGGTCGCAAAGACACCAACCTGGACCCCACTCTTGGTGGTGGTCAACTTGCTCTGCATTTCCCCGAAGGCAAAGGCGATCAGGTACGTGGACATGCGAACCGTGGTGTCGAAGATGTGGACGCCATTCTCGGTCTTGGTCTCAGGCATGTTGCTGATGATGGTTTCGCCGTCGTGTTCGTCGAATTTAATGGCTAAGTCAAAAGTTGCCTTGGCTTCAGGTTCATCGACACAAGGGAAGGCTTGACGGGCTGCGGTCGTTTCAAACTGCGTCCCGATGATCAGCTTCTTCTCGCCGTCGACATCGTAGTAGGATGGGTAGATTCCCATCATGCTATCGGTCAGAGGTGCGGTGAAGGCAATGGTCAGTGTGGTCTCGCCGGTCTTGCCCAGATCGATATGAATGCCTTCCGTCTCGTCATCGAAGGTAAATGGCACGTCTTGGCCGTCGGCTTTGACGGTGCTGATGGTCATGAACTTCTGATGGATGGCGATGTTAATCGCCTTGGCGTCACCGGTAATGGTGGACGTCCCGGAGATGGATTTAGCGGCACGATTAATGTCTAAGTAAACGTTGTAATGCGTTGGTTGGAATAATTCGTAAAAATGTGTGGATTTTGCCATGATTTCCTCCTGAATTATTAGAATATCCTCATTATACACTTTTGGCCGGTGGGAGCCACGTGAGGTGTTACGGGGAATGAAAAATCAGCGCATTTATGAGCCACCCGAAACGTCCCCTTCTCATCTACGACTAATTTAGCCAAACCCAAAAGGCACCGCCAGTCATCCCTGAAGGACAACTCGACGGTGCCAAAATATAGTCACTTAAAACTAATTAGCTTAATGTTCCCGTTTCTTCCAACCAGCCAGACCAACTAAACTTCCCAATAAGGCCAGGCCAACAAGGGCTAAACTGTTGCCGCGTTGTTCATTTGTCTGTGGCAATGTCGTCTTGCTCTGTGCTAGCTTGACAGGGGCCTTTCGTGACTGTGACTGTTTGGTTGACGTTGCCAGTTGTTGTATCTTAGCATCCTGGCGTCCAGTCGTGATACCGGCCACTTGACCACCCTTGGCCTTAGGCGTAGTTGCGACTTTAGCCGGTGCCTTGGTCTTCTTAGCTGGCATCTTAGTTACCGTTGTTGGCTTCTTGCCAGGCGTCACGACGTCAGCACCACCGCCGACAGTTGGGCCAGTAGTTGGTGGCGTTACGTTACCGCCACCATTATCACCGCCACCACCGGTCGTCGCATCCGCCGTGTAGGTCACGACAACGGCCACATCGGCACTATCAGGTGTTACCGCTTGTGTCGTAGTCTGCGTTAAATCCTTGGCTGGGTCCGTGGTTGAAGCCACGTGCATCCCCGCCACCGTTGGATTCTTGACGGCATCAAAGCCTAACTTATCGCCAGTTTGGTAAACAACCCAATTCGTATCGGTTGGTTTGCCGGTAACATCGAGTTCTGGCGTCCCCGTGGCAGCTGGATTACTGTAAGTCACAGCGTCCTGGGTAACCTGATCCGTCACCGTGGCAAAGGTCATGGTCTTGGTAACCGGAGCGGCCACCTGCTTTTGTTGTTGATCCTGATAAGTAATCTTCTCAGTAACGGCCTTTTCAGTCGTCTTAAAGTCATGGGCTAACGTAATCGTAAAGTCGAGAGCCGTGTCGGCATCTTTCCCAAAGACAATGGCACTGGTACCATCCGCGTTCTTAGTGGTGTCGCTGACCAACTTGTAGCCCTTAGCGACAGCCGGATCGATCACGGAAGCGGAATCGAAGGTACTGGTGGTGCCAATGGCGCCCCGTAGTTCGGGATTGGTCGTGTAGTCTAAGGTTTGAACGATCTTGCCCGTCGTGGCGTCCTTAACAGTAACAGTGGCGCGCTTGGCGTTGGCGTAAACCATACGGATGGCTTGTTTAGCCCCAGCGAATGGAATATCGGCTGATTGACTGATATCGGTCCAAGTCTTGTCCGTCACACTGTCATCATCCACACTGGTTTCGGCACCGGTATAAACGTAGTCTGGGAAGTCCTTTTCGTAACTGGTCAAAGGCAACTGTACATTTGAAGTCCCGTTGTAGCTGTCGGTCACCGGCGTCCCATCCTCGTTGGTGATTGGCGTGAAGTTACCGTCAGCGTCCTTGGTCCCATAATCAACGGAAACGTTCCAAGGCAAGACATCCTTATAGAACAGAATCGTCCAGTTCTTGGAAGTATCCGTCAAAGTCGTGGTCCAATTAGGTTGAGCAGTCGCTTTACCGTTATTGGCTAAGTAGTCCGAATACAACCCCGTACCATCTAGAATCAGGTGTGAGAACGTATACCCCTTAGCAACCTGTTGGTTCAGGAAGGTCATAATCGTGGCGTTAGCTTGCACGTCCACTTCGGAACCCACATCACCAGAAATCAAGGTGGAAGGTGCCAATGTAAGTTGTTGCCCATCGGCTTGAAGCAGTTGAATGTTAACGTTTAAGTCGCTAACATTTTCGGCCATATCGTAGGGTTGAATGATGTACCCCGCAAAGTCACTGTTTGTATCCGCCCAAGTCGTAGACAGGCTCCCATAATCCGTGCTCGTCCCGGCAAGTAAGTTATACCAATTCAACGTGTTCGCGTTAATATTACCGGCATCCGCACTGGATGGGAATAAGGAAGGATACAGCGCCCCAGTAGCATTGTCAAATCCCTTAACTGGCAGATTACTTGCGCCTAAATCCTTAATGATGAAAGATGGCGTGGTGTAGCTCAGGGTGCCATCAGCTGTGGTGTTCTGGTCCTTACCCAGCTTGGTGCTAACCGTAATTGGCGCCAACAGGATGTGCTGCTCTTTTAGAGTTGTTCCCGTCTTAATATTCAAGTTTTTATCCGTAGCTAATGGTGAAATATCGGTGATCTGATTATAAGGCATGTCGACCGTGGTCAGCTGATCCTTATTGCTCAACGCAGAAATATCATTCACGGAGAACAACGTGATGCTAACCGTCTTCAGATTTTGCAAATTACTCAGCGCCCGAATATCCCATAGATTTCCGGACTGCATCCCATTGCCAAACGTATTTAAACTCACCATCGGATCGGGGTAAAGATACAGGGTTTGTAAATTAGTCGCATTCTGAAGCCCTTCTAACGATGTCATCGACATTAATGCCAAGTAGTAGCTTGTGTACTGCTGTTCAGCGCCGTTAACCGACTGTAACGGTTCCGTCGTTGAGATGTTCGTAACCGTTGCCAATTCAGCTTTCGTAAAATTATTTCTGAAATCCGCAATGGTTGCGTACTTCGAAGCAAAGTTATTCTGCCAAATGAGGTATTGCAGGCCAGCGTCGGGCATCCATTCATCAATGTAGAGTGGATATGTCCCATCGGTGAAATGAACTGGCGAATTCATATCTATTCCTTTGGCATCCTGAGCAATACTATTCGCATAAGCCTCACCTGACCAAACCTTTGATCCCTGAACCTGGTAATACTTGTCGTAAGCCTTTGGCACACTCAAGTCAGTGCTGACGCCATTAGCATCCGAGTGATCATAAGTATACTGAAGTCGCTGCGTCTTGCTGACGTTAAAGACTGGTTGACCCGTGACCTTATCCGTCAAGTCATCCGGATTTTGCACGGTGATCCCCGTCTGCACGTTAGTCGGTGCTGGCGCCACTGCATCTGCTGCTGCGATACTCAAGCTTTCTGCTTCTGCTGCCGGTTTCCCAGTACCAGTGGTCGTCCCACCAGCTGCGTTAGCCCCCTCATTAGTCGATTCCTGAGCAGGCGCTTTGGCTGCTGGTTGTGCCGCTGGCTGCTGGTTTTCGGTTACTTGTTCTGATGATTGCTGATTTCCCGCGCTCCCGGAAGATGCTGCTGCCGGTGTCTTTGGATCAGCCGAAGATGCTGGCGCTTGTGGCTGCTGTTGCTCACTAGCACTAACTGCCGCTACCTTACTTGCTGGTGTCACGGGCGTCGATGCCTTCAGGGATACTTTTGATGCCCCACTGACTGGTTGATTGCCATCAACCGATTCCGTCGCCGGGGCACTATCATCCGCCTGAACCGTCTGTGTGGTCTGTGGTCCCGCAATGATACCGACTGCCATACTCGTTACCGTGATACCGGCTACCAACCAGCCCTTGTGTGACTTGTACATCTTATAATGTGTTTTCCGTTCAAAGTTCTTCATGATTGGTCCCCCTCATTAACTATGACCAAACTAAGATAATTTGATACCAAACTTATATCGTGTATCATTCTATAAGTCCCTTTTCAATACCCATTATAACCAGGTTGTGAGGAATAATCAACGACGTAAAATTTTGCGGCACATAAATGTTCTTTGTGACAAGCAAGAATGCTGCAACGACGGGACATTCCATAATAATCATTTTAAATAAAAGTCATCAAATTGCATGACAAATCGATCGGATTTCGTATTAAATTGTGCACTATTTAAACGCTTTATCGGTATTTGCAATGCTAATTAAAAGAACTAAGAGCACCCTAACTTGAAGTGGTCATGCTTCCGTCATCCCCTTCAGTCCAGTAGTCACGACTTCGTTTCCTAACTGCACAAAAAGAGAGTGGGATAAAAGGCGGTTAGCTGGCGAGCCGGAAGCCCGCCCTTTGACTGGAGGCGTTCCCCACAGCAAGCGGAATCCCTGGCAGCCGGAGTGCGACTGTTTTCAATAATTTAGCTGTGTTAATTCCCACAGTGGCAAAAGTAATGTGCACGTTTCAGCAATATAGCTTTGGAGAGCGAAAAAAGAGTCTGGGGGATTTCCCCAGGCTCTAAGATAATCATTCGACTAGACCGGGTTCACACCCGTTTCAGGACTCGTCAGCTTTTCTGTTGACGCTTCACTAGATTCTGGACATACACAATGACTTTGCGTTTGTTCTCACTGCTTAGCTGCCCATATAAACTCGCAATCTCACCATTGGGTAATCCTAGTAAGTTACCCACATCTACATCTAAAGCCACTGCAAACGTCTCTGCCTTATTCAAGGGAAAGGTCCGCGAGCCACTTTCATACCGAGACAGTGTTGACTTGGCAATTCCCGTTCTTCGCGCAAGTTCAGAAAGCGAGATCGCCTTGCGCGTTCTGATTTTTACAATCGAGTCAATGACTTCTTCACTGGTTCTAACGATCTTCACCCCCTGACTATGTTGTATGAAGTATACCAAAAAAGTTCCCATACATAAACATTTGATGCGAAACCGGAACGTTTCGTTGACAATTGGGAACGATAACGGTATCGTTCATTGGTGAAAAGGAGGTTGGATACATTGCATTTTGACTTAAGAAGAATCAAAGCAGAACGCGTCGCAGCTGGCATCACTCAAGCCGAAATGGCCCAGCGTTTAGGAATGAGTCGAAGCTCGTACTGGAAGCGCGAAGCTGGTACTGTTCCCATTGATGTCAAAGAATTTGCATCCATCCTTACTGCCATTGGGATTAACCGAGATCAGATCTCGATTTTTTTCAGAGCTTAACCCACCCAACTGGCAACTTTTACATATTTCGGAGGTGGAGACATGGACAATAATGTGCAAACAATGTCCAAAGATTCTTTATTGGATACGCTTTCTGTTCTGGATAAAGCAGAAAGAATTTACGAGGGGGCGTTAACACAGAAACAAGCGATTAGTGATAACTGGCAACAGAAGTTGTATGACGTAGCCGATAATCAATACAGGAAACGCGTTTGGCAAGTAACTGGGGTCCTCACCCTTCCTTTCGCCTACTTATACCTTACCAGTGATGGTGGGCAAGGCCTTTCTTCAAAGATTGGTTCGATATTGCTTTTTTGGGGAATCTTATGGTTGGTTTATAAGCCGCTCGATAAACTTTTCAATATCAAACCGGAGTACCTAAAAAACTATTCAAAGAAACATATGTCCTCAAATCAAGATATTCTGATTCAAAAAAATAAAGCCAGCGATAAGGTGCAATACAACCTGAAAGGTCTAAAAAAGCTCGCCGACGCGGTCAACTACCCTGAGCGATACCTTTATAATTACGACCCAGCTAGAATTTACGACATTATCTCTGTTGGTCGTGCTGATACATTCAAGGAGTCTCTAAACGTGCTGGAAACCGATAAGTATCATGCTAAGATGCAGCAAACTTCTGAACTTACTTATCAATCCGCACGACAGGCCGAGATGGAAGCCCGAGCCGCCAAAGAATGGGCGGCCACCGCTGCCTTTTACGCCGCGACGAACAATCGCAAATAGCTTCTTGTCATCACATGCTTAGCAAGTTTACACCTATAATTAATTATAAAATAGACGGTCTGGGCAAACTCTCCGCTTATTTTTCATCCTCTGGAGGCTTTTACTATGAAGAAATTAGTCATGACGGCACTTGCTGCCGCCCTATTCATCAGCGGTGGTGTCACCGTTGCACAAGCGAAAACGTATACCCAACATGGCCATGCGCTCAGCAACTACAATGTCGCCAAGTACAAGACGGTTAATAATAAAAATATGTTCGTGAACCGTTCCAGTTTCCAACAGAGCTACAGCAACATTTTCCAAACTAGCCCTACCAGCATCACCAGCACCAAAGGCAAGTCCGCAACATTTAAATCCGCCGTCTTTCTTCCCGTCACCTACAACCGTTCGGCCGATTGGGGCAATCCGCAAAGCGCCGTACTTTCCAAGGATGGTAAGACGCTTTACGAATTGATCACGGACAGCAGTCAGAGCACCCGCGGTTGGATCGTTCGCTACAATCTCGGCGCCCTTAAAAAGTTTGGTATTAATACGACGCACATGGATGCCCTCCGCCGTGCAAGCTACGATCACTCGGTTGGCAAGCTCACCAAGACTGATAAGGCCATCCTCACAAATATCAAGATTGGGCCAAAATTCAATACGGGCCACGGCCAATCACTGGCCATGAATCCCAAGAATGGCCAGCTCTGGTTCGTGGGCAAGCCCGTCAGTGTAAAGACCAACGTTCAGCAAGTTTCGACCAGCACCTTGAAACCCGTTAAGCAGATTAACTTCACTTTAAAATCTTCTGTGACGATGGGCTCCAACCTGACCTTCGATAAAAAGGGAAACGCCTACTTCTTTACCTACGCCAATGGCGGCTGGGCACCTAAACGCTCCGTTAAGATCTACCAGGGTAAGATCGGCAGCAAGTCCGTGAAGTTCCACTTGGTCATGCAAGGCTTGCGGCACGCACCGGGCACTAAGACGCAATCTATCGCTTACAATGCCAAGCGTAACCGCCTGTACTTTGTCTCAGACAGCAGTATCTCCTCGATTCCACTGAGCAAATTAGGTCACTTAAAAGCGAGTCAGGTTGAAACCACTAACTTCAATGGTCATCGTGAATTTGAAGCCCTCCAGTTCACCAGCAATGGCGCCGGCTACTTGTTGACCAACAAGGCTGCTGAGCTGATGAAGACCACCACCAATAATTACTAAGGAAGTTGCTTATGTCTAAGAAAATCAAATGGTTCCTATTAATCGTGGCATTGGCCGCTGTGACCGTCCTGGCCATTCAACCAACGACCACCGCACAAGCCAAGTGGCACCATATCACCTACCAAGGTAAGACGTACCAGTCAAAATACACCATTAAACAAATGCGTCACAAGTACCACCTCAAGTACAAGAAGACTTACCACGGGTCGGGCGTCATGCGCTACTCGACAACCTATAATGACTTTTCCATCGTCCACGGCGCGCACACGGGTCACTGGGAAGGTGGGCGCTGGCAAAGTGGCAAGAAGCTCAAAGGCAACTATGCCATGTTTGTGAGCCAACCTACTGGCGATGGCAGTATCGTGGACTATCAGAGTATTGTGAGTCTAAAGACCGGTCACTTGTATAAAGCTCACAATAACTAGGATTTAAGCGTCTTCACAATTTAAAAACGGGAGGATATTATGAATAAGATTGTTAAAGGATTAGTCGTCACGGGACTCACCGTGACTGGTTTCATGGGCATGGCGTCTTTCGCCACCCCTCAAGCCAGCGCCTCAAGCGTCCACTACGTCAAATGGAACAAGCCCATGAAACATCACTCAGTGGCCGTTAACGGCCGCAAAGCGTCCTGGAAGGGTTACACCTTGAAGAAGGTCTCCAACAAGCACTACCGCTTCAAGACCGCTGCCAAGTTGAACAGCACGAGGTACCAGGTTCACACCTTAACGACGCTCCGTCACGCCAAGATTGACCACAGCATCTACTACGGCGTCCGGATCGGTAAGAAAGGCCAGATGGTTTGGGTCAACCGAAAGTACCTGACTGGCTTCGTTGAGAATCTGAACAGCAAAGCCACGACATCAACTAAAAGCTCTTCAAAAAAGGCCACGAACACAAAGAAGGTCTCTAAGAAGACGACTAATAAGACAACCAAAAAAACTTCTAATATCAGCAAAACAGCCGGCAAGATGTATGTGAATACAACTAAACATATCACTTGGACCCAATGGTTGAATCTACCGGCCTTTGGCGCTGAAGGTAACGGGATTCCCTTGTATAACGTCGACAACGTGCCTTACGATGAAGATGGCTTCCCTTACGTTTCAAACAAGATGGGAAGTGCATCGCCAATTGAGGTCACGCAACTGAAAAGTGACTTTACTGCGGCAGCATACGCCGCGATTCCTGACAAATCCAATACTTATTATATGAGTGATAAGAATGCCTTATACCATCCAACTAACCCAGAAGTCGGTCAAGCTATTCGCGACAAGATACCAAACGATACCTCTATCGCCAACTCAAAACAAACACAGGCGCAAGCTGGTAATCGCGTTGCCGAGATTTCATCCAACTTTACCCTTGCGAACATGACGGTTGGTGAAACCAAGACAGCGCAAATGTGGAGCTCGGTCTATGGTAACTTAAAGCTCAGTGACGCCGCACGTAACACATTCACCATGCAAGTCGCTGATCCCACGGTTGCTTCTGCGCCAAGCAAAACGACCACGGGTAAATTTACAATCACTGCCAAACATTCCGGAAGTACCACGATCAAAGTAACCAGTGTCAATAATCCGAACCTCTACGAAACATTCACGATTAATGTGAAATAACCATTCGGGATTGGTCTGAAACGAAGAAGGTTGCGGACTTATCCTCCAACTTCTATATCGCTAACCTGCACGTTGGCGATACCAAGAAGGTTCAGATGTGGTCTGGGACGGTCGGTGGTCTCAAGCTCTCCGACCTTCAAATGAACTCTTACACCATGACCAGTGCTAACCCAGCTGTCGTGACGGCTCCCAGCAAGACAACCAACGGGACCTTCACGATTATCGCAACTGGTGTTGGCAAGTCCAGTATTACCGTCCGCAGCGTCAACAATCCTAAGTTGAGTGAACGGATCGACGTGACCGTTAGCTAATTCAACAATAACGTATGACCTAAAATCTTCTAACTACACCCCTGTAGCTAGAAGATTTTTCGCTTTTTCCCAATCTTTTCGCCGAAAGCACTGGCTAATTCTCGACTAATTTAGCATCAAAAGCTTGAATCCGGTCAACGCAAAACCACTGTCAACCCAACGATTGACAGTGGCGAATTGTGGCTATTTTTTGTAAAAGTAAGTACGTTGCGGTGTACCATCACCGAAATGATCGAGGAAGACTAAGGCTGGTTTTCCCTTATGATTAACTTTCCTAATCGTTTCATCAAAAATACTATTCATCCGGTACCAGCTGATTCGCCAAGTTCCGGCATGCTTTTCTTTCTTTACGCTGAGGTCACTGTGATTATAGTAATGCGACTTCTTTTTCCCCGACCAATTGACCAACGTATCCTTTCTACCGTGATAATAAGATTGGTAGTGGTACACATACTTTGTAATCTTTAGCGTGTGCGTGATTGCCGGGTCCTCATCGTCCACGTTCACCCACGTGCCCTTGAATGACTTCGGCATTGTCGTATAGTGGATCTTCGCCTCGGCAGTAGCGGTTGGCATGGCCGCCCCACCCATCAGCAGGCCAGCTAGCACCGCCATCATGGAAATCAATAATTTTGTTTTCATTCGAATATTCTCCTCCTACTGTTGCGCTATTTATGCATCGGGTCGTGGAACTGAACGTCATCGTCAGAGATCGTCTTCAGCACCTGATAGTGATCGATTCTGTGCCAGGTCTTCTGACTCCGGTTAAGACCCTTGTTAGGATCAATATGATTCCACAACCGTTTCGTCCAGACCGTCATGTGCTTACCGGACTGTTGGACCTTGTAGCGCTGATCAGGATACCCGGATGCTTTCACGGTCGATTTGATCTGATAAGTATGCTTCCCCGTCTTCGTATAGGTAGTCGCCGGATCAACCATGTAACGCCGCGAATTGATCAAGAGTTCAACGAATGAATTCTCAAACTTACCATTCTTATAGTAAGACCGCATGACGTCGGCAAAGAAGTACCCACTGCCCTTACGATTGCCAGTTTCAATAAAGTTACGCGTATAGAACTGCTTACTGGATCCAAACCGTGATATTTTCTGACTCCCCCAGAGCCGGTGTTGCTTCAAAGCTTTGGGTAACCCCTTGTGCCAGGTGCTGGCGCTGGCCGACGTACTGACGGCCATGCCGCCTAATCCTCCAACGGCGAGTGCTAAAATCAGTGCCACTAAAAGCTTCTTCAATCGTTTCATCGCTATTCTCCTCATTTTCTGAATACCGCTAGTACTTGTAGAAAACGTTGCTGTACCCAAAGACCTTGATGTTCTTACCAACCTTGTCCACCGACATCGTTAACTTCTTGCCACCCTTGAACATGCCTGAGGCGTGCGCATCGTAGCGAATGACGTAGTGATTATGACCGGTCTTCTTGTAATGAACGTTGTAGCCTTTCTGAATAGGCATTCCTGAACCCCAAAACCAGGTCGACTTGGCACGAATCTTGGCCATCATCATGAGGTCCGCCCCGTAATGCTTGGTTTTAAACTTGCCACGAACGTTCTTAGGCGTCCCTTTGTGCCATTTAACCTTCGTTGTCTTGTGCTGGTACACCGGCGTTGTAGCTGCCTGAGCCGTTGTACCACCGACGCTGAATAATAGGAGTGCTGCACCCATAATAAGTCCTGTCTTTTTAATCATGACTGCCTCCGTCTTAAATTTCCGGCTGTTCAGCCGAGATTACACGATTCAATCGATGGTGACTGTACTTGCCTACTTCTTATCGTAATAAATGTTCAGGGGGGATCCGTCATCGTATGTATTCAGACTAACCAACGCCTGCTTGCCATTGTGCTTCACACGCTTGTACGTCGTATTAAAGTCATTATTCATGCCATACTGACTAATCCGCCAACGCCCATGTTTCCCCTTCTTAACGCCGAGGTTACTGTGATTATAAAAATGCGATTTTTTCTTTCCCGACCAGTTCGCCGTCGAAATAGTTCTGCCATTCACGACATACGTCATTTTATAAGTGTACTTGGAGATTTTGAGGGTCTCCCGATACGTATATATGGTGCCTGAAATATCATCATGGCTCAAATTAACCCACGTGCCAATGAATGATTTGGGCATTTGCGTGTCATGTATCTTGGCTTCCGCGGTTGTATTGGGCTGTGCAATGCCGCCCAAAGCTAAACCACCCGCTAAGGCCAAAGTCGATACCAGTAATTTTGATTTCATATGATCCCATGCTCCCTTGAATTTCGGACAACACCAATGGTGAGCCACCGCCTCCTAGGGTTGCGCTGACTCACCATGGTACTGATTTATTTTCGTGTGTTCATCGCTGTAAAGATATTAGCGGCTGCAGAGACCTTCGCCGCGGATTTGGCAGACTCTGACACGGCCAGGTTCTGCTGCTGAATAGCGATTTGATCGTTTTGAAAATCCTGATTTTCAGCCACGTTGAAGGCTTCTTGCAGCGTGGTTGCCCGGTTCTCTCTGACCAAATGAATCAATCGGTCGATGATCCAGTAGCTATAGAATTTCTGCGGGAAGTCCTGTAGCCCTTCAATGTATGCCGGTTGGGCCTTCTCATTAGCTATCTTCTGATTAATCTGATCCATCTTGACTTTGAGTTTTCCCAGGGCCGAGGAACGCGTGACCCTCAAGGCAATGTAACCGCCAACCAGGACGACAAGGAGGATAACTAATAAACTCACTTCCCCCGCCATAAGGGCAATGAACAACACCACAACCAAGAGAATATTCCGACGCTTCTTATACTTCTTTTGTTCGGCATCCGACTGGGACTGCACGACAGACAGGTCGTGGCGTAAGTCCTGCACGCTTGCCGTTAGTTGTTGTTTAGCCGTGAGGTACGCAATAATTTCTTCTTTTTTCATAAATGATACTCTCCGTTCTTTGCCTGACTGACGCCGTCTTAATTACTGGCTTGCGTGTATTTGTAGCCACTCGTCAAATTAGCGAGACCATCCGCTGAATTAATCACAAAAGTTTTCTTATCGTCTGACAATGTGGCATTCATGTTATAGCCACCAATCTTCATATTTAACTGATCTTTGTCGATCTTATAGGTTCCCGTATGAATTTTTTCGCCATCGGCATACTCAATTACTTTGTCACCATCAAATTTCAACGTGTCAGTTGATTCAGACAGTAGGAAGGTTGTGGTATGTGAATACTTGCCGCTCAAGTGCTTGGGCATCATCATTACCCCGGCAATGATAATCACAGCGATCAGGACGACCCCGCCACCAATCAACCATCCGCGTTTGATTTTGCCATTTCCATCTTTCATTGCTTGCATGTGTACTTTCTCCTAATCATTTTGATTCCTAACGCCAGCAATTCGCCGAGTTAGTCGTTGAATCCAGCTATGTATCTCACATCTTGCATTCAGCACTGGCTATGGCAATCCTGTCATAGCCCTCACTGAAGATTCTTGACACTACTACTTACCCTAGCCCCACCCTTTTCTGACTTAGCCTGCCCGGTTCTTCGTTCCACAACTGTCTATCAGTAACGTTACTTGGATTCTGTCAGTCATCACTAACCATCCCGCGTCCAATAGGCGCTGGATTGCTTGACGATTCGATTGATCTGGTAGTGTCTGGCACCGATTCGGCCTCAAAAATTTCAGTCACTTCGTATTGTATCTCGAATACTGTTAATACTGGTATTCTATACAGCTTATATTAATAAATTGTGTTTTAAATGTCAATATACCATTTACTTTGTACTGTTATTCTAGGTATAGGACTCTGCTATTCTGTAACGAGGGTGAACTTATGAACACAGATTTCTTCGGTGAACGCTTGAAGGCAGTTCGCAAATCAAAGCGCCTCACGCAACTGGGATTGGCTAACCGATTGGACGTCAGCAAAGGCACAGTTTCCGCCTACGAACAAGGTTTGTCCTATCCGTCACTTGAAACATTCGTCAAGATCTGCGGCATTCTTGATACATCAGCGGACTACCTGTTGGGCGTCTCGGATAATCTACCCTTTAAAATGGGCGGCCTAACGGAAGAACAAGTTGGCAGTATTCTGCAATTTGTCTCGTTGATTGAACATGCTAATGAGATTACGAATAGCCACGACAGTCATTAATAAGGCATCGCGTCGGCCCAGTTCAAAAATTATGATCGAAACAAAAACACGCTTACCATTGTCGGTAAGCGTGTTTTTTGGTACTTTTCAAGCCTCAGCTGAAGGTTTAAAGTTACACCACGCAAAACTACTGGGAATCCTTAAGCAGCGTCGACTTCGTGATAGATACCTTGGGACCTAAGGAACTTACCCATGAACTGGCTATTATCAAACCAGGGTGCCGTCTCCTTTCACTACGGACGGGGCCAAGCGTCACGAGGTGGACTACCACTTTATCCACGTCCGCAGCGATGGCCAGCAACTACGGGCATTGACCAAAATCATTGAAGATAACGCCATTGTACCGCCGCTGATCCCCAAGAATTTTCTTTAGACCAAGTCAACGATGCGCAGGCCTACCTGGCCAACGGGCACCCCAAAGGTAAGGTCCTCATTCACTTTGACGGAAAAGAAGCCCGCTTATGACCCCCTACATCAATGTTCCCACCAAAACCTTAGTCACCCCAGCACAGAAGACCTTTGCTTATCGCAAAATTGGCGTGCCCGATGATGTGCCCGTGATCGCGCCGATTCACCTTTCGGGCAATCTCGACAACTGGGACCCCGTCGTGATTGACGGCCTTGCCCAAGAACACCAAGGCGTCGGCGGGTCGGGCGGTAAAGCGGCCAAAACCATTCAGGGCATGGCCCAGGAAATTCGCGAATTTATTCACGCGCTCGGTCTCAAGTGGGGCGACCTGTTTGGCTTCTCAATGGGTGGCTTCGTTGCACAGGAAGTGATCAACTAAGAACCGACCTTAATCAGGCGTGCAATCTTGACCGGGACAGGGCCCCGCGGCGGTCAAGGAATTCGTGACGTCACCAAGATTTCTGATTGGTCCTTAGTCAAAGCAATCTTCACCCGCACCGCCAACGGTAAACGACAAGCGGTGCAGTTTTTGAAACGACTCACAGCCCGTCGCGAGAATCGGGATCGGTCAATCGGCTGGTCCGCCTACCGAACCCAGCTAAAAGCCATTCATCGATGGGGTTCGGAGCAGCCGATTGATTTCTCTGAACTTGAGATCCCCGTTCTAGTGACCAACGGGGATCATGATATCATGGTCCCCACCAAGCCCAATAGCGACAACCTAGCCAAGGCCTTTTCACACAGTCAGCTCATTATTTATCCGGACGCTGGCCACGCGGGGGGGTTCAGTTTGGCGGTGACTTTGTTGAGCGGGCTAACCAATTCTTGAAATAGCCCCTTTTGAATCTTCCCATCTACTCCGAATAATAGACAAGGCACCTGAGCAGCAAGTCTGTTGTTCAGGTATTTTGACGGTATTTACGGTAGTGGGAACCACTAAAGACCGGTTAAAACTGCTAGTTTTATTAGCCCATTTATGAAATAAAAGGCCCTTAACGACTGGTTAAGGGCCTTTGCTGTACCGGTATCAAAACAAAACATGTTAATCTAATCTGCATGGCTTATTGTTCTTCACTAACATGTTTTGTTCCTAATTTATCAAAATCAGAAACCGTATCCTTGTTTGTCGTTTTAGTCATCAAAAAAGTTTCATTCGAATCATTCGCCGGATTTGTATATCCTGTATACATCTCACTGAGGATTTTGACGGGTTTGTCGTAAATCAGCCGAAAACCATTCGTCATTGTATAGTTATAATAAGTCGGTACCTCTACGTCATCAGGAGCCCATTTTAGATGCTTTAGCTTTGCTGAATCTTTTTCCAATTCTAAACGTCGATGGGTGATATTTTCGAAATTCACGTTATTGCCAGAATTATCCGTTTTAACTTTGGCATTTAACAACTTGGGTGTTGGTTTTTCATATTTTGGCGTGGCTTTTAAAATCGTCGCTTCATTAGCTTTCAAGTAAGTCAATTCATCTTGATAGTCTCGAAGCGCTTTGTGGGCATCTATACTACCAAGGTAGTTTGGATGCTTTTTGTAATACCTATAGTCACTCTCCGTATTTTTAATAACGTTTTGAATGTACGTCTTATTTCCAATATTATCCTTCTGATCTATAAAGTCTTTATAGTGTTCTTTATCCTTTTTTTGAGCTAAAGTAATAATCTGATTATCACTTTTCCCATCAATATCACGCATACTAAAGTCGTTGTCTGGCATGTTATAAACCGTCGCCTTGCCATTCTTTGTCACTAAAATCTGTTCGATGTGTGTATCCTTGCTCAACTCATAATCGCTAGAGGAATCTGACTCCGCCATGTACCAAATTCTTTGATTAGCTGATTGCGCATCCCTTATGAAAGACACTTTCTTTTCATTAACCTGATTCGGCCCCGTTTTCCCACAAGCCGACAATGATAAAATGGCTATTCCTAATAAAGCGACACTCGTCAAGCGTTTGATGTAACGTTTCATATTCGAACTCTCCTCAGAAAAATTTTTTATGCAGCAATTGGGTGTTATTCAAAATAGGTGATTCTCTTCCCACAGTAAAATGCTCGCTTATGCGACAAAAGAGGCCAATTCAAGAGTGAATTGGCCTCTTCATATTCCCTTCATCAACACCGTTGACTGAAAGACCTTAGTCATACAAAATGAGTGATTTAAATCTCAGTAAAATGATCCAATCTCTCGATTTTACTATTTGATTTTAGTCATTCGCTCTGAACCCGAGGCATTCCCTGTATTGACATGCAGCACTTTAGCACTACTTTTCTTGATCTTGATGGTTTCTGTTTGCGACTTATCGTATTTTCCTTTGATGGTGTAGAGCTTGCCCTTCTTGGTGTAACGACATTTCTTCAGGGTCATGTTGTACTGCGCACCCTCAAAGTAAAGTGTTGACCCGTGGGTACGAATGCCTTCATAACGACGAGCGTTAATCTTTACCTTCTGACCGGCAAGAATATAGTACTTGGGTCCTAGCTTAGTTCGGTAAAAACTGTGCTTTAGAAATGACGGCACCCCATGATGCCAAGTCGCAGCTTGGGCATTGGTCTGCATGAAGAGTCCTGATGTGCAAACACCAACGGCGACTAACGAACCGACTATAATTTTTTTGAGATTCATCATTGTTCTCCTTTAGGTTTAATGGAAGACCCGAGCAATTCCAGCCACGTCAGAGCGTTGGCCGTTCTTGATTGGTTGCACCATGATCCGTGGTGGCCAACTTTCAATCACCTTACCCTTGCCTAAATAAATGGCCACGTGCCAAATCGTGTGCGTTCCGGGTTGGTAATAAAAGACCAAGTCGCCACGTTTCTTGTGACTGTAAGCAACGTGTTGAAACTTATTGCTGGCCCACAGGTTACGGGAATTCCATTCGTTGCCTGGATAAGCATGATGGATAGCACTGATTGGCTTGGGGTTAATCCCACCCGCATAGAGGGCCTGCATGACGAGGCCGGAACAGTCCGTACCATAAACAGGCTTGGAAGAAGAGCCAACCAGATAAGGATTGCCCTTGTACTTATAAGCTTGCTTGATCATCGCCTCAATATGGGCTGTGCGACCGTTCCAAGCATGGGCCCCTAGTGGCGCGACGTATGAATCAATACTCTTCCAGCTGGATTTAGAAAAGCCGAGTTTGACCCAGGTCTTTTCGTTGACAGTCCCTGTGACTTTCAGATGATGCTTACGCTGGAAATTCTTGACGGCATAAACCGTAGCTGAATTGTATTTGTTGTACCCATTAGCGGTACCTAAACGGTGCATGATCTTCCAGGTCTTGATGCCTTCGTAGCCACGCTTGACCGTATAACCCACCTTACCGTAAGGCTTGATCTGCGTGTAATTGACTTGATAATACTTCTTCGGGTTTTGGTAGCCGGTCGTCTTGGCAACGAATGCCTTGTTGGCGGTCACGTATTTGCCCGTATTGGTTTTTAACACGGGCGCGTGCCCCTTGACCGTAACCACCTTGGAAATCTTGGCGTAGTGGTCCTTATGTACCGTTGCCGCGTGATGTTTCTTGGCGGCATCCTTGTAATACGCAACCGTCTTCTTAACTCGGATAATACCGGGATTAGTCGTGTAATAACTGGTCTTAGCTTGCGCGGAAGTGGTGATTCCAACGCTGCTTAAACCGGCAATGACGAGTAATGCGGATAGCCAATGTTTCTTCATTATATTTTTTGCTCCTCTGTGAATTTATTTATGAATACTCACTTAATAGCTCAAGGCCCGATAAGCATCATGCTTGCGGTGCTTGTGTAAGCTAGTTAAGGTCATACTTGTTTTGCACTTTGTCCACGGGTCATTGTAGTAGGCCCGCGTACTGCTGTAGCCAGAAAGCGTGATAGCATGGTTCACAAAGCCATCGACACCAGCGACCCAGATCACGACGGGATGGCCTTGATTGATTTGGGCCTTCATCATTTTGAAGGAAGCTTCGGTCATGTCTGTAGCTGAGCCGAGATGATGCTTGACGGTCTTCATGAGGCCCTTGGGATAGATCCACCAACCAGAACGGCGATAAGGACTACCAACGAATCCCTTGTTAGGGTTCGAGCTCCGCGGCATCTCTTTGGCTAGCGACATCTTGGTGACTCTAGCTCCAGCGTACTGGAGCATCATGGTTGTCGCCGTGATTTCACAGCCAGTAGGAAGTTCCGGGCGTTGCCCAATCAAGGGAATGTTGAGCCACCGGTAGGACTTGACGGTCCCGTTGCGGTGAATCCAGCCCGTTTGGGTGTGCTGATAAGTAAACTTTAACCAAGTCCCATCGGCCATCGTTTCTTCACGCGTAATATGAACCTTTTTATTCGCGTAGTGCCGCCCGGTCGACATGGCTTTCATGTTCCTAGCCGAAGACTTGGCACCGCCCGTACGGTACACCTTGTAGTTATGTTGGCGGTTAGCCCCAATCTTGGTGTAGTAGTTCACTTTTTGCTTACCGATGACTTTGCGGTAAGTCACTTGTGGCTTTGGCCTCACCTTAGGTTTAGTTTTTGAGGCCGACGTCGCTGACGTATTGGAGGAAGATCCAACTGATTCAGATGAAGTAGACTCTCCCTTGACTGTGTTCGTCTTGGTCGTCGTTGACGAAGCGGTCGACGGTACCGTTGCCGCGTAGACTACGCCGCTGGGTGCAGCACCCAGGAAGAGGCCTAGTCCGACAACGGTCAAGCCTGCGATAAGTCGGTTCATGTCATTCTCACCCCTATATGCATAAAGTTATTAAGCCAAACGCTTTGAAGCTATTTAACGTGCACCGTCAGCAGGTGTTACTCTTGAAAAATGGCCCTGTGAATAATAGCCAACAGTGGCGCTGACTCTCTTCGCTTTAGGCGCATAAATTTTCTTATTGAAGCTGTGTGAACCCGTTAGTTTTACATAGCTAGTTCCCTTATAGGTCTTAATCCGAGCATAATTCGCTTTTTTGCCTATATTTACAGTTCCGGTAACTTTAACGTACTTCTTAGAAGACGTCTTTCTAGCCGTTAACTTTGTGATTTTGCTTTGAACGCTTGGCACACCAGTGACCTTATCCGGCCGGATGTTCGTCTCAAAGTACTGAATGAAATAGTCAGAAATATCACTAATACTACCCGGGTCAACATTATTTTCACTAATTTCCTGATCAGCTTCATCAATATCTTCATTGACGACATTTTGGTAATCAGTGTCTAAACGTCCTTTAAGCTGATCGTAAACAGCCAGCATTGCGCGATAGTCCTGCTTAAATGCTGGTGTTACCTGACCTTTCCGACCAAGCTCACTGACCGCGTGTGTCGCCAGAACATGCATGACTTCTGAGAAGTCAGCATAGGTTCCATACGCATTGACCGGCTTTCGTTCCATGCGCTTAAAGAAGGCAGCATTGAGTTGTTGTTTTACTTTAGGACTGGCCTTTTAAACCGTCTGTTTAACGCTATTTTCGTCATCCTTAAAAACTTGATAACTAATTGGTGCATCTTCATTGTTATAGGCTTGTGCTTGGTCGTGAACATGGGAACGGTGGTGGTGACACCCCCTACTAACACACTGCTCAATAGAATGGTCGTGGCTTTATTGATCCAGCTAAATTTCATTGATGTTTCCTTCTAGAATGGTGAGATTATTGTTTAACGACTTACCAATTCTTCATTTTGTGATAATACGGTTTATGCGTAAACGACTGGTTTTTTGAGAATTTGATCCGATGATGACTGTAAGTTCTGATGTAATAATGAACATGCTTGCCAGACCGGGTAACGCTCTTGATTTCATAAAGGTGCTTGCTGAGCTTGCGACAAGGTACCTGCAGCAGATAAACCTCAATTTTTCCGATACGTGTTTTAGGAAGATTAGCTTTCCGGTATTCGATGACAACGGCATCTCCGGCAAGTTCGATTTGATGGAGATGGTGGTTGACCACTTTTGTTCGATAATCGCCCCTCAGACTTTTGCCAATCCCGCTTTGCCATTTGGTTGCGGCACTTGCTTTCACTGGTGCGCCAAATAGCCCAGCACCGACCACCACCAATGCGATTGCGATCATCATTAAATAAAATTTCTTTTTCATAAATTTTGCCTCCTAAAATTTTGGATCTTCGGTGTCCGAATCGCCGATAAACGTGCCATCCTCGCGGTAATTAAATGTATAGCCTTCTGGTCCCAAGGTCAGTAAGTAACGGGCAGCTCCCACAATGGCGAAGAACAAGGCAAAACACCATAGGATAGCGTGGCCAAAGAACTTAAACATCATCTTCATCCCCGCCGCATCGCTCTTAATGGCGCTTTTCGTCTCGCCAAAGGAACGGTCATTGCCATTAAACCCGGTATTGACCAACCGAACGGCGCGAAACTGAGCTTTTCTGAAATCAGCGGCCTGCATCTCAGACAGGTTATCAAAAATTCCCTTGGCTTTTCGGCCATGTTCCCACTCGTATAACACAAGAAACCCGTTCGCAATCGGATAAAACATTGCGGCCTGAATGCCAATGAAGATAAAGTAAACCGGAAATTGACCACCCAGAAAGGCTTGCTTACCGAAGTAAATCCATGCAATGGCGGCACCAATTGCAATAGCGTAACGCGTTGCCCAAAACCGCATGTTCAGGGCGAAAAATTCCTGCTTGAAAATATCCAAAACCTTTTTAATCATGAAACTCCTCCTCATCGATAATTTGTCACTTACGCCAATATAAGCGGCTTTATAGTATAATATACAACAAACAAGTATTATTTTCCTCTTTTTATAAATAATAAGGTCTTTTTTTCTCTGTTAATGGCATAAATACTCCATTATGGTTAGCTTTAACGCCACGATAGGAGATAAGCCAACCATGCAAAACGCAATTAGTAAACTGGTAAGTCAGAAACGACGAGCCTTAGATTTGACCATTGAAAAATTGGCTGAAAGAGCTAGCGTTTCCGTTAGCCTAATATCGCGAATAGAGCGCGGAGAACTCGAGAATATAAGTCTTAACAAGTTGCAGTCTATTGCGTCGGCTCTGAACCTAAATCTAAGCGATTTCTTCACCGATGAGGCGCTAACTGGTGTCCACACTTTAGAATTAATTGCCTATCTAAAGTCCCTGCCAGAAAATCAACGTGAGATCGTCTCAGAAAGTATCTTGAAAATTTTAAAACTATAGTTGGTACTTCTCTACAATTAGATTTGCGATCTCAGCCAGCGTATACTTGCTCGCATAGGTCTGATACTCAGCCATCAAATCAATATTGCCAGTAGGCAGCCTAATTTCAAAAATACCAAATCTTCTGTAATCGATACGGTGGCCCGAATCTTGGTCGATAAGAAACTTCAAATCTTGCAATAGCTGTAGTCTGCTCAATAATGGATTCTCTACCTTTTTCATACGCAACTCACTCCCCAAAAAATAAGCTAAAAAAATAAGCTAACTTCAACCGAATTGGTTAAAGCTAGCTTAACGCCGCCACTAAATAAATAACAGACTTGTATAAATCTGAAAATTAATTTGGGGTTGTGGCAGGTAAATTTGTTTAAGTAAATTAATTTTAACATACGTGTCAAATTCTAATACAATTATAAGAAATTAAAAGGATCGCTACTAGCCAATTTCTCGGCTAGTAGCGATCCTTTTAAGTGTCCATTGCCCACGTTGCTGGTAGTGAACCCCTTATTTTTAAACTAAATTCGATCAGAAGTGGTTCTAACAAACACTGTCTTATCGGCATTTGTTACGCCATCAAGTTATGGGAATTATTCCCACTCAATAGTCGAAGGCGGCTTACTCGTCACATCGTAAAGGATGCGGTTCACGTGATCCACTTCGTTGACGATGCGGACAGAGATTTCCTGTAGCACGTCCCACGGAATGCGGGCGAAGTCGGCGGTCATACCGTCAATCGACGTCACGGCTCGGATACCGACTGCGTAGTCGTACGTCCGGCCATCACCCATGACCCCCACACTCTTGATGTTTGGTAAGACGGTAAAGTATTGCCAAATGTCGCGGTCGAGGCCGGCCTTCTTGATTTCTTCACGGAGAATCAGGTCACTATCACGCACGATTTGTAACTTGTCTGGCGTGATTTCACCAAGAACCCGAATCCCTAAACCGGGACCTGGGAACGGTTGACGCCAAACCAACGCGCTTGGCATCCCCAGCTTTTCACCCAACTCACGGGCTTCATCCTTGAATAATGAACGTAGCGGTTCGATCAACTGGAAGTGCATGTCTTCCGGCAGGCCACCCACGTTATGGTGCGACTTGATGGTCTGTGCCGTATCCGTCCCACTTTCAATGACGTCGGTATACAAGGTTCCTTGTGCCAGGAAGTCAATCCCGTCGAGCTTTTGTGCCTCGTCATTAAAGACTTGAATGAACTCGTTACCGATAATCTTTCGTTTCTGTTCAGGTTCAGTGACACCAGCCAACTTACCCAGAAAACGGTCCTGCGCATCGACTTTGACAATGTTCAGACCAAACTTCCCTTCCAGGCTGTCCATGACTTGCTTGGCTTCACCCTTCCGCAACAGGCCGTGATCCACGAAGATACTGGTCAATTGCGACCCGATGGCCTTGTGCAAGAGCACGCCGACCACGGAGGAGTCCACCCCACCGGACAGACCCAACAAGACGCGCTTGTCGCCGACCGTCTCACGGATGTGTTGAATTTGCAGGTCAATGAAGTCATCCATCGACCAGTTAGCTTTTGCGTCACAGACATCAAAAGCGAAGTGCTTCAGAATGTCATTACCGTACGTCGTATTACGAACTTCCGCGTGGAACTGAATCCCGTAGAAGTTCCGGTCAACATCTTGCATCGCAGAAATCGGGCAGTTTTCGCTCGTTGCCACACGTTCAAACCCATCGGGCACTTGGGTCACCAAGTCACCGTGGCTCATCCACACCGTCTGTGTCTTTGGTGTGTCCTTAAACAGCTTTGCATCGTCGCTTAAGACCGTAATGTCCGCCCGGCCATACTCGCGACTGTCGGCAGATTCAACCTTGCCACCGGCCAAGCTATGGGCCATCAGCTGCATCCCATAACAGATTCCCAAGATTGGAATCCCTAGCTTGAAGATCTCAGGGTCAACGTTAAACGCACTACTGTCATACACGCTATTCGGTCCACCGGAGAAGATAATCCCCTTGGGGCCCCAAGCCTTGATCTCGGCCGCACTCATGGTGTGCGCCTTCAATTCAGAGTAAACGCCCATGTCACGAATCCGGCGCGTAATCAATTGATTATATTGACTTCCGAAGTCCAAGACGATAATCTTATCGAATTTGGACATATCAACGTTTGCCAAGCCATTCACCCTTTCTTCTTTTTCAACATTGCTTATATCATACCGATTTCTGAAACGCGGGTCAATCTAAATCCAACAGAAATCCGGGAGAATTAAGTCACCCGTTAATCAATTTCACTCTCTCAGCAGTCACTACCACCGGTTACCACGCAAATTCAATCGCAGATGAAAATACGTCTGCCGGTCCAGCTTCCGTCGTTCAACCGCCACAAAACCATATTGGGCCGCCAATTTGGCAAGCTGACTACCCGGCCGCACATCCATCCCCATGGCGTTAGCGCCACTCAATCTTGCCCGGTGAATCGCGTCCCCCATCAGCCACTCGGCAAACCACCAGCCTTGATAGGTCTTCCCCTGGTAGCGGCCACGGACCGTCAGCATATCCAAATACCACTCGTCCGGCCGAGCCCGTGGTGTCACCACCACCTGCTGTGGCGGGGTGACCTGTAGCCGCTCAAATAACGCCGTCCACTGATTATCCAGTGTGTGCTCAACCGCCGCCGGATAGCCGTATGCCACGCCAACCGCGACGCCCTGGTTCTGATACACCCGCGCCTGCGGATAGCCATAGCGAAATGCCGATTGATGATAGCCGACAAATAAAAGCTGGGACAGCTGCTCCTTACTTAGACGCCGTAACCGCCGCAACTGTCGCCGCTCCAGCTCGTGGAGCACCAACATTGCCACAGCATCGGCATCCACAATGGTTGCGTCTCGTAGCATGGCAGTCCTCCTAATATTTCCGCAGCAACAGCCGATCCACCCGGTGATGGAACGTCTTATGAATAATCATATCCGCCCGATTACGCGTGGGTAAGATGTATTCCTCCAGATTCTTCAGGTCAATGTCGTGCCACACCTGCTTGGCCTTGGCGATGGCCTGGTCGTGCCCACCAATCGCATACGGATAATAGTAATTCGTGGGATCCTGAAAGGCCGTGTTCAGTAAGAGGTCGAACCGTTCCAGGAACCAGTCCTCGATCAGCCCCGGGTCTGCATCCACGTACAGGGAAAAGTCGGTAAAATCGCTCACATAAATTTGTTCATTGGTCGGTAATTGCAGGGTATTAATCCCTTCCACAATCAACACGTCAGGATGCACAATATATTCGGACTGTCCCGGCACAATATCATAAATCTTATGCGAATAGACGGGGGCCTTAATCAGCGACTGCCCGGCCTTCACGCTGTTTAAGAAGTGAATGAGGCTCGCCATATCATAACTCTCCGGGAAGCCCTTACGCGCCATGAGGTTGCGTTTCTTCAACTCCTCATTGCTATAGAGGAACCCATCGGTCGTGATCAACTGAATTCGCTGCCCTTGAAAGTAGTGATTCAGCAAGACCTCCAGCAGTCGTGCCGTCGTACTTTTTCCAACCGCCACGCTCCCGGCGATACCAATGATAAAGGGAACCCGGTGCGCCGGTCGTTGGAGAAAACGGGCCTTGTCCTGTTGAAGCCGCTGATAGTGGTCGAACTCTAGCCGCAGTAAGTGCACCAACGGAATATAAATATCCTGAACGTCTTGCAGGGAAATCCGGTCGTTAAAGGCCTTAACTTGCCGCAAGCTCTCCTGAGTCAGCGGCAACGTCGCATCGTCGGAAAACGCCCGCCACTGAGCACGGGTAAACGCATTGTAATTGATGGGATCTGACATGGGGACACCTCAACTTTTCAGAAATAATTAGCCCCATTATACCGCAGATAACGCCGGATTCCTCATGGTTCGCTAAGAAAGTTTAAAGCCAAATTTCCCACCCCATCGCGCGCCACAATAATCACTGCCCCCCCAAAAAACAAATAAAAAGGCCAAGCATATCGCTGAGCTTGACCCTGATTGTAATTAAATAATAACTGAAGGTTGAAAGTTCTAAAACACGCATTATGACTGTTGTCACAACAATACTGGGCCTAAAATTAGGCAACGTTATCCAAATATCGCCTTACCGGCCGGCAGATATGGGCTGGAGGCTCCCCACAGCAAGCGGAATCCATGCCGCCGGAGTGCGCCCATTTCAACTAGTTTAACGGTGATAACCCTACTATCACAAGAGTAACATGAACATTTCATCTTTCAACCTTCAGATAATAACCCACATCAGACACAGGCTACCGAACTAGATCAGTTTGAAATAGTCGATCACTATGTGAGCCGTGAGGGTGGTGGAAATTAGCCCAGCCGTGGGAATTCTCTAAGTGGCAGAGCCACTTGGAGAATTGGTGGTTTTGAAACTCGCTTCTCAGAGGTTCAAAACCAAGCTGGAAGACCGCTCTTCGGCTTCCAGCGTCCGCCCACAGCGTCACGGCCAATTTCCACCACCCGGTAAGGCGCAATATACAGTCTAGACCATTTCATACTCATCGGTTGGGACGTCGCTCAGTAAGGGGGAAACGTCGCCTACCGCCACCAAGCTCAGCCGGTGCATTGCCCGCGAACAAATGGTGTAGAGCAACTGGCGTTCATCGTCCACCTCAAAGCGGCTAGCCGATGCCTGCCACACAATGACCGCATCGAATTCCAGCCCCTTGGCCAGGAACGATGGGACCACGATCAGACCTGGTGCCAGTCGTTGATTTTCCGACTGGATCAGCGTGACCGCGACGCCCTGATCCCGCAATTTTTCGGTCAAATCTCGGCAATCCGCCAAGTCCTTGCCAATAATCGCGGTTGTTTCGTCCTCAGCGTCATTCTGCTTGACCAGGTCAATGACCCGTTGCAAGCCATCCGCTTCATCCGCAGCCACCGTAACCGTTGGCAGCTCACCCTCTCGATCGAAGGCCGTGACCGCTTCACCATTCTTCAAGATATGCTTGGTGAAGTCCGTCACCTGCTGTGTCGACCGGTACGACTGCGTTAACTGAACCACCTTGGTCTTGTCCGGATCGAACATCGTACTGAGTTCCTGCAGCAACGTACGACTATTTTCCTTGGTGAAGATGGCTTGGTTCAGGTCCCCCAGCATCGTGAACCGTGCGCGAGGGAAACTGAACTTCAAGAATGCCAGTTGAAAGGCATTGTAGTCCTGAATTTCATCTAAGAAGACGTAGCGCATATCCCGTTCGCCGGCCTTCCCCGTCATCTTGTCGTAGAGGTACAGGTACGGTGTGGTATCGACCAGCTGCATGCTGTGATCGCGCAATTTATCAACTGATTCTTCCACGCTGGCCTGCCAATCCGCCACACTAATGTGGTAATCACTCAGTGTCATGCGGTTCGGTATGTCCCGTAGCAGGTGCACGTACTGGTTATTGATACTCAGGAACCGCGCCCGGACGATGGCCTTACGAATCGGGCTAAACGCCTGCATGACCACCTTCCGTGCTAGGAATTGGAATTCTTTGTCGGCGGATTCAAATTCCCGCGGTTCATCCCCGTACAACGCGTTCAGATGTTCACGGTCGAGGTCCTGAATCGTCTCTTCGACCCACTTCGTCTTCATTTCACTAGAAATGCGCCGGTTGAGGATCCGAATCAACGACTCCTTCGTTGCCTGGAGCCGGTTAGCCAAGTGATAGTTACGGTTAAAGCTGTAGTAAATTTCTTGAATTTTTTCTTTCGGGATAAAGACTTTCCCGTTGAATTTAATATTTCTGAAGACCATGTCGGTGCTTTCAAGATGGTCGGCATAGCCAGTCACGGCGTCGAAGAACTCCAGGCTCCCCTTCAGGCGACTGATACGTTCCTGAGCGGGGGTGTTGGTCTCGTCAAACCGTTGGGCCAGCGTTTCCACGTCAATCTTCGGCAACCGACGCCCGGCGTACTGGTAGTACGTCATCTGGACCATGTTGTGCTCACCGAGTTCTGGCAAGACCTGGTCGATGTAGTCGTTGAACAATTGGTTCGGCGAGAATAGCATGACTTGACCGGCCGTCAAATGGCCCCGGTAGCGGTACAGCAGGTAGGCGACTCGTTGCAGAATCGCCGCCGTCTTCCCAGAACCCGCGGCCCCCTGCACGAATAACAGGTCGGAGCCAGTGTCTCGGATAATCCGGTTCTGTTCCTTCTGAATGGTCGTCACGATACTCTTCATCTTGGTATCGGAGTGCTCACTCAACGCGGACAACAACATCTGGTCAGTCACCGTTTGGTCGGTATCGTAGAGGGTGACAATCGTGCCGTCCTCAATCTGGAACTGTCGTTTGAGTTGGACGTCCACGGTCTGTTCCCCATCGGGCGTCTGGTAGCTGACGTTGCCCAACTCACCATCATAGTAAATGCTGGAGATGGGCGCCCGCCAGTCGTAGATTAGAAAATGGTCGGGTGAATCGGAAAAGGACCCCAAGCCAATGTAGATGGTTTCTGGCTTGGACTTGGCCCCTTCTTGGAAATCAATACGGGCAAAGTAGGCCTTCTTCTCCAAGCGGTTCAGGGTCGTCAACTCAGTTGTCGCGTGTTGCCAACTGTTCTGCCGTTCGGCCAACATCTGTTGTTGCTGACGCACGGATAACGCCGTTTCCAAGATGCCTTCGTAACTGTCCGTCTTGATTCTTAAGTCGTTGACGAAGTTCTTGCGAATCCCTGCCTCGTCATCCTCGGCAGAATCGATCCGCTTCTTGGATTCAGTCTGCGCGACCTTGATCTTCGCGACCACTGCATCTAAATGTTCCTGCTCATGAGCCTTAATTGAATCTGGCAAGCCAATCCCTCCTCGAATTAACCGGGCAACCTAGTCGTGATATACCTAATCATCATACCTTAGTGCCACCTCTGTAGACCGTCAGGGGCAATGGCTGGTGGGCCTCATTTTGCAGGCCCTTCATTTTCACCGATACCGCTTACGCTCCCCCCGGATTCAGCGACGCTAAGGCTAATAATTCGACTTACAATTCTACACTTAATCCCCCTATAAATAAAGAAATGTGACTGCTTAATGTCGGCTAGTTCGCGCCAACTTTGGTATAATTGAGGAGATATTTTTTCGGGGGTGACATTATGGACCAAGTTTCCGTATTAATTATTCTAACCGCCGCGTTAGTCACGCCGCTAGTCATGGCGAAATTCAAGCTCACCATGCTACCGACCGCCGTAGTGGAGATCCTAGTCGGCATCATGCTGGGACCCAGTCTCTTCAATATCGTTCACACCAACGATACGTTAACTTTATTATCAAACACCGGGGTCATCTTCCTGATGTTTCTCAGCGGGATGGAGATTGACTTCAGTCTCTTCAATCGCCGCAAGCAACCCCAGACGCCACTGGCCGCCAAGGTCGCGGGTAGTGCGCCCAAGTACTCGCCGGTCTTCATTGCTGTCAGTAGTTACGTTGCCGTGGCCGTCAGCGCCCTTCTACTCGGCTTCATCTGCCAGTGGATCGGCCTCTTCAAGGACCCCTGGTTGGCCGCAATTATCTTCATGACGATTTCTCTAGGCATCGTCATCGCGACGCTGAAGGAAAAGGAACTGTTGAGTAAACCCTTTGGTCAGACCGTTCTTCTGATTGCTGCTTTAGGGGAAATTATTCCCCTGTTCGCGCTGACCATCTACGCCTCCATCTTCGGCAAGAGTGGCAAATCACTCTGGCTGTTGCTTCTGGTCTTTCTGGCTGCCGGCATCCTGTTCCGTCGGTTCAAGCCCTTCTTTACCTTCTTCAATAGCATCAACAAATCCACGACGCAACTGGATATTCGGCTGGCGTTCTTCCTGATCTTCAGCATGGTGGTCATCGCCGAATCCGTCGGTGCCGAGGGGATCCTAGGGGCCTTCGTTGCCGGGATCGTGATGAAACTCTTACAGCCACAAGAGGACACCCGGACCCGGCTGGACGGTATTGGTTACGGGTTCTTTATCCCGATGTTCTTCATGATGAGTGGGGTCGCGCTGAACCTGCGCACACTGCTGTCCGATTCCGCCACGTTGCTCTTGATTCCCGCTTTTCTGGTCGCCTACCTGCTTGCCAAGACCGGGGTCTACTTCATCCTGCGCTTGCGGTTCAAGCGGGGCAACGCCTTTGCTGGTATGGCCATCACGTCAACCACAATCACCATGGTTTTAGCCGTCTTACAGGTTGCCAAAACCATGAAGGTCGTCACTAGTCAACAGTCTGGTGCCTTCCTCTTGGCTGCCATTTTAACCTGTGTGCTGGGTCCGTTATTGTTTAACACCGGCTACACCGCCGAGGCCGAAGACTTGAAGAAGTCGACGGTCCACTTCATTGGGACCAACCTCTTGACGGTACCAGTCGCCCAACAATTGGCGGACAGTTGGTATGATATCAGTATGTACACCGACAAACAGGCAAATTACAAAACCTACGACTCCGAAGTCAACGTTTCCCTGCTAGACTCGCTTGAGACCGACTATGTCACGGCACAGGATGTCTTCGACGCGGATATCGTGGTTCTGGGACACTTCAATGCCAATAAGAACTATGAGCTTGCTAAGGCAGCCAAAGCTTACGGTGTCAATCGCGTCATCGTGCGTTTCGAAGACCGTAACATCCTAGATGAGCGGGCCGACGAGCTGACCGATCTGGGTATCGAGGTCTACAACACCCCCAACGTCAATATCGCCATGCTGCGGAGCCTGATCGAAGCCCCAACAACGTTGCGGATGATGACGGCTTCAACCTCTGCCGTCTACGAAGTGGCGCTGCGTAATCGGCGCTACACCGACCAGCAGATTCGCAACCTGGACTTTGTAGGTGACGTCACTATCAGTCAGATCTTCCGTAACGGTCACTTTGTCCGGCCAACTGGTGGGACTCTGCTGAAGTTCAATGACCGGATTATCTTCACGAGCTCGCCGGAAAAGGCACGGGAAATCCGGCGCGAGCTAGGCATTCTCAATTAAACCTGTTACAATGGTACCCGCAACTTGAGGGACGATTAACCGCCTACGATGGCAAGGCATCGCGCTGTGGGGCGATCCTCTAGAGCCAAAAAGCGGTCTCTAGAGGCGAATGGAAGCCTTACAAAAAACGTAAGTCTCCCATCCGGCCCAGGTTCTAAGCCGGAATGACACCGACAAAGAACCTTGTCACTGCGCGAAGCCTTGCCCTCTCCGGCTAATAATCTACCACTTCGTTGCGGGTATCATTATCCAGTTGAACAGATCATTATCAACACTTTATAAAAATTCATACAGTATTTTCCAAAGCATTCATGGGTAGTAGCACACTGCATAACCTTAACCTCTAAATTAATTTAGAATTGGTTCCTGCATGTAAGCCGTGAGGGAGCCGCAAATCAATCCAGCCGTGGGAGTTCTCTTAGCGGTGAGCTTTACCGCTTAGAGAACTGGGACGTTGAAAACTCGCCTTCCAGAGGTTTTAACGTCAGTCCAGAGACCGCTCTTTGGCTCTGGACGTCCGCCCACCGCGTCACGGTTGATTTGCGGCTCCCTGTAAGGCACGGCTATCCGCAATCATCAGTAATTTAATTTTAAAGGAGCGAATGACATGGCGACAGTTGAACTTTATTTGGTCCGTCACGGCCAAACCTTTCTGAACAAGTATTTCCGCATTCAGGGGTGGATCGATGCCCCATTGACCGACAAGGGGCTGGCCGACGCTAAACGTGCTGGCGAGCGAATGGCCAAGATTCCTTTCGCGGCAGCTTATGCCAGCGATATGTCCCGGGCCCAAAAGACGGCGGACATCATCCTGGCCGCGAATCCACTCGACCAGAGTGCCCTTCAGACTGACCCCGCTTTCCGTGAAGAGAGTTTCGGCTTCTTCGAAGGTATGGATGAAGGCGAAACCTGGCACACGGTCGGCAGTCCCAAAGGGTTCCACACCTTCGACGACATGATCGCCGGGCTGACGATTGAGAGGACCAAGGACATGTTTCATGCCCAGGATCCTTACGGCGATGCCGAAGATAACGCCGCCTTCTGGGCTCGTCTCCAACCCGGATTTGATCGGGTGGTGGCCGCAGCCAACGATGGCGATAAGATCATGATTGCCACGCACAGCACGACCATCCGGAGTACCGTCTCCAAGTTCTCCGACATTGATATCTCAATTCCCGTCGACAACGGGAGTATCACCAAGCTAACCGTCACCAATGGTCGGTATCACGTCGACTACTACAACAACTCTGAGGGCCCCGTACTCTAGGTGCCCGCTCGCAAATAAAATCATTGAACGTCAAACCATGCTTGCTGGTTTGGCGTTTTTTTGGCTGCCTTGATAGTGATTGTGGCCCAACACCGTTCGGAGGTCTATTGGCAGTATTAGCATGTGGAAAGTGATCGTGACTGCTTGCTTCAACGTCAGTTCACGTTCGGTTAGTCACACAACTCGCTGGTGTAAAGATTAAGTTCTAGTAAAGGTCAGGACTTTCATGAGACTAAATCGGCGAAAATTACATTGGTAGTAGTGTAGCGACTGTTTCAAAAGTATTCATGTATGGCTAAGAGGTTAGATGATTTTTTCGCGAATACCTAAGGTTAAAATCTGGCTTAGTAAGAAGCAATCAAGGTGTGGCCGGTTCCACGACGGACGGACCTGCCGGCGATTGGGGTTGCCCTTGGTGGTCGCAAAAAAGCCCAAGAGCTGGATTGCTCTTGGGCCTTCTGTTAAAGCGTTCTTTATGCTTATGTTGCCGAAACGTGTTCCGCGAGGCAGCCGGTTCCGCTTAACCCCGCTAAGCTAAAAATCCAGGTTCGGGATTTCCACCTTAGCGACACGAAAAGCCCAAAAGCTTGACTGCTCTTGGACTTTCCTTAAGGCGTTCTTTGATTTTATGTTGCCGAAACGTGTTCCAGCAGACAACCAGCTCCGCTTAACCCCGTAAAGTCAGAAATCCAGGTTCGGGATTTCTAACTTTACGACGTTAATGCTCACTAGTTACCGCCTGCCTCCACACTCTTTAATCTTTAATCCCTAATCAATGACGCTTCTTGAGCCCGTTGCTTGTAGAGGGAAACCTCATCACTTGCAGCACGGACCCAGTGCCGTGGCGCGATTTCTACCAAGTGACGTTCCTTACCGTCATTTTCTTGGCTGCCATCATAAGCAATCTCTTCCCGTGTCCGTTCGAACTCTGGATCGGGTACTGGGACGGCTGACAATAGGCTCTTGGTGTAGTCGTGTAACGGGTGGGCGTAGATCTCGTCAGAGTCGGCGATCTCTAGCATTCGGCCGTAGTGCATCACCCCGATACGATCGGAGATGTACTTGACCATGGAGAGGTCATGGGCGATGAACAGGTACGTTAAGCCCTGCTCACGCTGTAACTGCTTCATCAAGTTCACGACTTGCGCCTGAATCGACACATCCAACGCGGAAATCGGTTCATCGGCGATCACAAACTTGGGGTTCACAGCTAACGCCCGGGCAATCCCGATCCGTTGTCGTTGCCCACCTGAGAATTCGTGGGGGTACCGGCTGGAATGATCCTTGTTCAGACCCACCGTTTCCAGTAAGTCCTCGACCTGCTTCGTCCGGTCAGCGTCATCCTTGGCAAGGTGGTTGATATCAATCCCCTCAGCCACGATGTCTTTGACCTTCATCCGTGGATTCAGTGAGGCATAGGGATCTTGGAAGATCATCTGCATCTCTTGGCGGAAATCATGTTGATCCTTCTTACTGGTGAAGGCATCAACGTTCTTACCGTCAAATAGAATCTCACCAGACGTTGGTTCGTACAAGTGAATGATGGCCCGACCAGTGGTGGTCTTACCTGAACCAGATTCACCAACTAGCCCAAAGGTTTCACCCTTATAAATATCAAATGAAATGTCATCAACGGCGCGCACTTCATCAGCCTTACCAACGTTGAAGTACTGCTTGAGGTGCTTGACCTCGAGGATTTTTTCGGCATTTTCGTAGTCCATTATTGCTGCTCCTCCTCTTCTTCAATCGGCGTCGTCGACTCTTGAGTCTTCAACCACGTCTTTTGCATCTTCGCGTACTTCTCTTGGCGTTCAACAATCTGTGCTGGCGGTGTTACCTTGGGTGCATCCGGATGGAGCAACCAAGTGGCCGCATAGTGCGTATCGGAAACTTTGAAGAATGGTGGCTCTTGTTCCGTATCAATCTTCAATGCATAGGCGTTCCGAGCCGCAAAGGCATCCCCAGTTGGTGGATCCAGTAAGTCCGGTGGCGTCCCGGGAATCGAGGGTAAGGAGTCCCCACTCGAATCCAGCGTTGGCATTGAGCTCAGTAAGCCCCACGTGTAAGGGTGCTTTGGGTTATAGAAGATTTCATCAACCGTTCCGTATTCCACGATTTTACCCGCGTACATGACGGCGACCCGGTCGGCCATCCCGGCAACCACCCCTAAATCATGGGTGATAAAGATGATCGACGTTGAAATCTTGTCTTGCAGTTCCTTCATCAAATGCAGAATCTGCGATTGGATGGTGACATCCAAAGCAGTCGTTGGTTCATCGGCAATCAGCACTTCGGGGTAGTTGATCAACGCAATCGCAATCACGATCCGTTGCCGCATCCCACCGGAGAATTGATGCGGATAGTCGTTGATCCGGTTTTCAGCATCCGTGATCCCAACTAACTTCATCATTTCCAAGGCTTGTGCCAAGGCTTTTTCCTTCTTCATGCCCTTGTGCACCATTAAGGGTTCAGCAATCTGCCGACCAATCTTCATGGTGGGATCCAACGAGGTCATTGGATCCTGGAAGATTTCGGCGATGTCTTGGCCCCGAATGGCCTGCATTTCACTTTCGCTCTTCTTCAACAGGTCTTGTCCCTTGTAAACGATCGAGCCACTGGCAATATTCGCATTCGACGCGTTCAGACCCATGATGGTCCGCGTCGTAACGGATTTCCCAGAACCAGATTCCCCAACAATGGCAAGTGTTTCACCTTTCCGTAAATCAAAGCTAACGTTCCGAATGGCCTTAACGTCACCGGCATAGGTCTTGAAGTTAACTTGTAGATTCCGGACCTCTAAAATGTCTTTTTCGTTATCCATGACGTTATCTCACCTACTCTTTCGTCCGCGGATCGAATGCATCCCGCAACCCATCACCCAAAAGGTTAAAGGCTAGCATGATAATACATAGGATCAGTGCTGGCCACCACATCTGATAAGGCAGGAACTGGAAGTTCTTTTGCCCATCATTTAACAGTGTCCCTAACGAAGCTTGTGGGGATGAAATCCCGATCCCAATATAGGACAACGTGGCTTCGAAGAAGATGGCACTAGGAATGGTAAACATCGTGTTGATGATGATGACACTCGACAGGTTTGGCAGCAGATGCTTGAAGGCAATCTTGAACGAACTTTCACCCAGCGTTTTCGCCGCCAGGATATACTCTTGTTCCTTGATTTCCAGCGTCTGCGCTCGCACCAGCCGGGCCATGTTCACCCACGAGGTTAATGCAATAGCGATGATGATAGACATCATCCCAGGTTTCAGAATCAGAATTAACAGAACGATAACCACCAGGTTAGGAATGGACAGGATGATTTCAATGACCCGTTGCATGAACGTATCAACCCGTCCCCCTTTCCAACCGGAGACTAACCCGTAGGTCACCCCGATGGTTAAGTCAAACAGTGTGGCGACGAGCGCAATGATCAGGGAGATCCGTGTCCCGTAAAGAACCCGGGAGAACAAGTCCCGACCTAAGTAGTCGGTTCCCATGATGTAATGTACACCAGTGGCCCCAGCTTGCTTGTAGGCGTCGATCCGTTGACCGGCCTGAACCAGCGTCCCATTGAACCCGTTGATACCGATTCCAGGAATTTTTGAGGGCAAGTTTGCGTATGATGGATTCACAGCGTTAGGGTTGTGTGGTGAAACGACGAGAGACCCAAAAGCCATTAAGAAGATGATACCTAAGACAATCAGAGACACCCAGGCGCCTCTGTTCTTCTTTAATCGCCGCCACGCATCCTGTCTAAAGGTCAGTGACGGTGCTGCAATTTTTTCGCTATCTAAAGCTTCGCGATCCGCAGCCGTAATGGTTTTAAAGCTATCTTCTGGGAGTTTTACTGTATCTGCCATTTATTTACCTCCTAGTTAGCCTTTCCTGTAAGCCGAATCCGTGGGTCAACGATTCCGTAAAGGATATCGGTGATCAACAGAACGACACACAACATGAATGAATAGATGATGGTCAAGCCCATGATGGTTGGGTAATCGTTCGTCAAGACGGACTTGACGAACTGTTCCCCAATCCCGGGGATGGAGAAGATGTTTTCAACAACCATCGACCCGGTCATGATGTTAACCGCTAAAGGACCCACAATCGTGATTAGTGGAATCAGACTGTTCCGTAGCGCATGGTGGTAAATAACCCCCATCCGACTCAAGCCTTTAGCCTTGGCCAACTCAATGTAATCAGAACTCAACACATCGACCATTTCCGTCCGCACGAACCGCGCCGACTCGGCTAACGGCGTCGCACCTAACGCTAAGGTTGGCAGTACTGTGTAGATAAAGCCACCCCATTCAGCGATTGGGAACCAACCCAACTTCAGCCCCAAGTAGTACTGTAACAACACAGCCAGAACGAAGGAAGGAATTGAGATCCCCAAGATGGAAACAACAGTTGTCGTGGTGTCGACCCACGTATTTTGCTTCATCGCACCGAAAGCCCCGATGATGATTCCAAGAATGACACCCACAATCATGGCTTGCAGCCCAATCTGTAAGGATGGTCCAATCCGGCTGGAGAGCAGGTAGGACACGGGTTGGTCACTGAACTGGAATGAAGTCCCGAAGTTACCTTTGACGGCCCCTGCTAGGTACAGCAGGTATTGTTGCCACACCGGCTTATCCAATCCATATTGCTGGTAAATTAACGCAATCTGGCTTTTGGACAACTTGGCTTGGTTCGTCAGTGGCGTCCCGGGTAACAACTTCATCAGGAAGAATGTGACGGTAATAACGATGAATAAGGTCAGGATCAGATAGAAGATCCGCTTTGCTAGGTACTTTGCCATTTGTTTACCTCTCAATCAGTAGACTTATTCGTTACCGTTAAGTTGTTAAGCTTAACAAGAATTATATGAAAACAACAAGACGATAAATGATTGCTATATATCGAAAAGTAAGGACTAACTGCTTCGTTAATCCTTACTCCCCGATTAAAACTATAACGTTCTCTTACGCGTAATGACTAATTTAAATTCGATTATTTAGCAATGTATGCCTTACTGAAGTCCCAGTTAGCGCCGGTTGGGAAGTAAGTAATTCCCTTGACGTTAGACTTGACCAGTTGTGATTTCCCTTGTTGGTACAGTGGGATGATCCCTTGATCCTTCATCAACGTCTTTTGAGCGTCAACTAAGTCAGCCCAACGTGCAGCTTGGTTGTTGGCATCTTTACCATCAGCAGCGGCAATATCCTTGTCGTAAGTGGCATTGACCCACTTCCCACGGTTGTAGGAGTTCGTCTTCGTGAACATTTCCAGGAAGGAGATGGCATCAGGGTAATCAGCACCCCAGCCAGAGACAACGGCTTGGAATTGACCATTTTCAGAACGTGATAAACGCGTCTTAAATGGCAAGCTTTGGTTGGTAACCTTGATGTTGCCCAACTTAGACCATTGACTTTGAACGAATTCCAATGTGTTCTTACCAGCTGGCGTATCGTCAGCCATCAGGGTCAAGTTGTAGCTTGAACGACCCGTTTCCTTCAAGGCTTCCTTCCATAACTTCTTCGCTTTGGTTAAGTTATGGTCAGTGGCTGAGGCAACGTATGCATCACTGTTGAAGTCCTTACCCTTGTAAGACATCAAACCAGTTGAGACCAAGCCCTTAGCTTGCGTTGAGCCATCAGCTAAGACCTTGTTGACGAATTGCTTCCGGTCGATAGCCAAGGATAATGCTTGACGGGCCTTCTTGTTCTTCATCATGCTGTCTTTCCGTTGGTTCAATTCAATGTAGAAGGTTGAAGCCCCTTTACGTTCAACGTATTGCTTGCTGTTCTTGTAGTTCTTAGGTTGTTGACCACTTAAGTAAGTCGCGTCCAACTTGCCGCTCTGGTATTGACTCAAAGCAGTTTGTGGATCCTTCATCGTCTTGAAGTTAATCTTCTTCAGTTTAACATTCTTTGCGTTCCAGTACTCAGTGTTTTTACTCAACGTCCAGTTATCAGACGTCCCGGTCCAGTAAGTTAACTTGAATGGACCGTTGTAGACGTTGTCCTTGGCGTTAGTCGCGAACTTCTTACCATACTTGTCAACGACTGCTTTACTCTGTGGGAAGAACATAGGACTAGCAACTAAGGATGGGAAGTAGCTCGTTGCTTGGGTCAACGTCACGACCACTTTGTAATTGCCTTCTGCCTTGATCCCTAAGCTAGAGACTGGCTTCTTGCTGGTCATGATCTCGTTAGCGTTCTTCACAGGTGCGTACATGTAAGCATACTGTGAAGCCGTCTTAGGGTTAACGGTGCGTTGCCAGGCATAAACGAAATCTTTTGCCGTAACCTTGGTACCGTTACTCCAGTTAGACTTCCGTAAGTTGAAGGTATACGTCTTACCGTCTTTAGAAACCGTATAGCTCTTGGCAACCCCAGGGTGAACTTTACTGTTCTTACCGAACCGTAACAGACCTTCATTGGTGTTGTTCAAAGTTTCTCCAGAAACCACGTCAGTTGCCGTGGCGGAATCCATTGATGGTAATGCAGAATTTTCCATCCAATTTAACGTTTGCTTGCTAGCCTCGCTAGAACTACTTGATGATGACCCACACGCTGCAAGTAATATTGCCGCGAACGTGGCCACCGTCCCGAGTTTGACTGCCGAATTGATTTTCATTAATATCCAACCCCTCTATGTGTTGTAAGTGAAATAAATTGACATCCTCAAATTTGATGTTTCCAATTGTATATTAGAAAACAATTAAAATCAATGGTAAAAACTAATAAAATTTAAATATGCAGTTATAAACCCTGTTAAATCGGGATTCATTGTGCAAAAATAAAATTTTTAAGTATAATTTTTCTCATTTTAACGATAATTTTAAGATAACGCTTACATAAATATTTACCTATTATACATTCATTATGGCTGGCCGCGTCCCCCGCTTATCCCGTTACTTTCCCGGCAGACCTCGTCCACCACTGGTCTTCAATCCCATGTGGCATCCTCAGGTTAGGCTATTGCCGTCAGAGTAGGATTCCCGTCGGCTGATAAACCGGGAAACCCAAGAACGAAAAATGGCACATTTAATGGTCTAGACGCGCCGCAATCCCAAATCACCCCTCATCATTCGCTGGATTCAGGGACTATTAATTTATGAATATTATTCAATTTATAGAAGCGGTCAAATTATGAGAAAACTGCCACTGCTTTTGATTAGAAACGAGATTGACCCTGAACGACCGCAAAAGTCACCGTAAATCGCTTTAAAATCCTCCAGGTGACGATAGGCCAGCTACATCTGCCAGATAGACACCTATGCCAAGTAAACGCACCAGCGAGCTCTCAAGATGTTTCATCTAGCTGTTGAAGGTTGAAAGTCCAAGTACACCTAACAGGCCCGGCTAACACCGTCGACACAGCTACCTACATCTCTGGCCGCCTCCGGTTATGGTTTTTTATTCCTTAACCTGACATTGCCGTGACAATCGCTGGACTAGCAACGTTAGTCCACGATGGACGATGGTTGGTCACCGTCTACGTAGGCGTGAGTGAGCCAAATTTAGGCTCAGTCGTGGGATTTTCCGAGTGAGTTAACTTGGAAAATGGCGACTTTGAAACGCGGGTTGGGCGGTTCAAAGCGAGCTGACAGACCGCTTCTCAGGCTGACAGCGTCCTACCCACAACGTTCCAGCCTAAATTTGGTGAACGGTAAGCCAAGAGGTCGGCAGATATGGGCTGGACGGTAAGGCGATGACTGGACAACATTCAGTATCTGATATACAAAAAGAGCTTTTCGAAATCAGACACATTTCGAAAAGCTCTAATAACTATAAGATCTCAATTGTTACTAGTCTGCAGGCGAGCATTACTTCGCGATGTAAGCCTGGCTGTAATCCCAGTTGGCGCCGACTGGGAAGTAAACGACGCCCTTAACCTTAGACTTCACTAATTGTGGCATCCCCGTCTGATAGATCGGAATGATCCCTTGATCCTTCAGCAGGACCTTCTGGGCATCCACGAGGTTCTGCCACCGAGCAGCCGGTTTGTTGGCATTGGTAATGGTAGCCTCGTTGATCAACTTGTCGTAAGCCTTGGAAGACCATCTCCCGTTGTTGTAAGTGTTCCCCGTGGTGAAGAGGGACAGATCGGTGATTGGATCTGGGAAGTCGGCGCTCCAGCCACTAACGACGGCTTGGAACTGACCATTTTGTGACCGAGATAATCGCGTCTTGTAAGGAATATTGGCGTTTGTCACTTTGAAATGATCCAGCTTGCCCCATTGACTCTGAATGTACTCAGTTGCGGATTTTCCGGCTGGCGTATCGTCACCCAGTAAGGTCAGTGAGTAGCTCGTCCGACCCGTTTCCTTCAGGGCTTGGTTCCATAACTTCTGGGCCTTAGCTAAATTGTAATCCGTCGCTGATGGCACGGTTGCTTCCTTGGCAAAATCCTTACCGTTGCGGATGGCTAAACCGGTAGAGACGATTCCAGTCGCTGGCGTTGAACCATCTTGTAACACTTTGTTCACGTATTGCTTACGGTTAATGACCATGGACAGGGCTTGCCGTGCCTTCGTGTTCTTTAACATGGTATCCTTTCGCTGGTTCAGTTCAACGTAAGTGATCCGAGAACTCTTCCGGGAATGGAAGTCCTTGCTGTTCTTGTAGTTCTTAGGTTGTTGGCCACTCAGTGAAATGATGTCCAACTTACCACTCTGGTATTGGCTCAGTGCCGTCTGTGGATCCTTCACAGCACTGTATTTCACATGCTGAAGCTTCACAACCTTGGCGTTCCAGTACTTCTTGTTCTTAGTTAACGTCCAGTTGTCAGAGGTCCCGGACCATGATGTCAGCTTGAAAGGTCCGTTGTAGACGTTTCGCTGGGCGTTGCTAGCATACTTGCTGCCGTATTTGTCAACGGCTCCTTTGTTCACTGGGTAAAAACATTGTTGCGCGACCAGCGTTGGGAAGTAACTCACGGGATGGGCCAGTGTGACGACCAACTTGTAGTCACCAACCTTCTTAACCCCTAGAGCAGCGGGCACCTTCTTACCATTCATCACCGCATTCGCATTTTTAATATCTGCGTAGAGGTAAGCATACTGTGAGCTAGTCTTCGGGGCAACGGTCCGGCGCCATGAGTAGACAAAGTCTTGGGCGGTCAGCTTCTCACCGTTACTCCATTGTGACTTCCGAAGGTTAAACGTATAGGTCAACCCGTCCTTAGACTTGGTATAGCTCTTCGCCAACCCAGGCTTCGTTTTGCTATTCTTACCAAATCGCAACAGGCCCTCACCTGTGTTATTCAGCGTTTCACCAGAAATGATATCGGTAGCCTTGGCGTTATCCATTGACGCTAACGCGGAGGTCTCCATGACATGAACTGTTTGATTCTTGGCCTTGTTATCGTTGGAGCTGGTACCACACGCCGCTAACGAAATCGTCGCTAACGCCGCCACCACCCCTAACTTGGCAATTGACTTAACCCTCATATAATTCCGACCCCTTCACAAATTATCCTCAAGTGACATAACGTTGACTAACATATTAGATTATAAAACGATGAGAATCAATAGCAAATTTTAATTTTTATTCACAATATCAGTGACAAAGGCCGCAAACATTGGGTTACTGCCACTTGAAAAACATTTCAGCAGGTCCTCATTATGCATGGCAATGCATCTACCAAGAGCACCGTTGATCGCATTCACCTCAAGAAACGGCGCCCACTGGATACAAAAAACTCCCAGAAGTTAGAGACAACTTCTGAGAGTTCTCGATGATTTTGACCAAATTTGACAGTATACCTACGCTGTCGGCGAGCAACCAATAATCTGTGTGGCATAGCCGGAGGCAGTCAGGGATGCAGTCCTGCAGTGACGATGGTGTTAACTCGGGCGTCAGGTCCTTCCCGGGGTTACAGCATGGGACGCGTTTGGAACCTCGCATGACCTTCGCGAGGTTCCAAACCGAGCCGGAAGCCCGCCTCTTGGCTGCAGGCGATCCCCACAGCAGGCGGAATCCCTGACTACCGCAGGCGACTCCCGCGACAAAGATTACTTGGTAGCGATGTAGGCCTTACTGAAGTCCCAGTTAGAGCTGACAGGGAAGTAGATGACACCCTTGACCTTAGACTTAACCAGTTGTGGCTTACCACTTTGAGAAACAGGGATGATTCCTTGATCCTTCAAAAGAACCTTTTGCGCATCGATCATGTTCTGCCAACGTGCGGCTGGCTTGTTTGCATTCGTGGTCGTCGCTTCATTGATCAGCTTGTCATAAGTCTTGTTAGCCCACTTACCATTGTTGTAAGCGTTGTCAGACGTGAAGAGTGACAGGTCAGTGATTGGGTCAGGGAAGTCGGCACCCCAGAGGGTAACAACGGCGTCAAATTGACCAGAGGCAGACCGAGATAACCGGGTCTTGTATGGCAAGTTTGAGTTGGTAACCTTGAAGTTAGACAGCTTGGACCATTGACTCTGAACGTATTCGGTCGTGCTCTTACCTTCGGCGGTGTCATCGGCCATCAGGGTCAATGAGTAGTTCTTCCGGCCGGTTTCCTTTAAGGCTTGCTTCCAAAGCTTTTGAGCCTTGGCAACGTTATGTTCCGTGGCAGCAGGAATCGTGCCTTCCTTGGCAAAGTCCTTGCCATTCCGGATAGCTAAGCCACTGGTAACGATCCCGGTAGCGACCTTAGACCCATCGTCCATGACCTTGTTGACAAATTGCTTCCGGTTTAAGACCAGAGACAAGGCTTGACGAGCCTTCTTGTTACGCATCATAGAATCTTTCTTTTCGTTCAATTCGATGTAAGTGACCCGAGAACTGTTTCGCGCATGGTAGTCCTTGCTGTTCTTGTAGTTCTTAGGTTGTTGACCGCTCAAGTAGATCGCGTCCAACTTACCACTCTGGTATTGACTCAGAGCGGTTTGGGGATCCTTAACGGCGCTGAACTTGATCTTGTCCAGCTTCACGTTCTTAGCGTCCCAGTACTTGCTGTTCTTGGAAAGGGTCCAGTTGTCTGACGTTCCAGTCCAGTAAGTCAACTTAAATGCCCCGTTGTAGACATTGTCCTTGGCGTTCGTGGCGTACTTCTTACCGTACTTCGTCACCACTGTCTTGTTCTGTGGGAAGAAGGCGGTCTGTGCGACCAGCGTTGGGAAGTAGCTGACTGGGTGAACCAAGGTTACTTTGACCTTGTAGTCACCGACAGCCTTGATGCCTAACGTGGAAACGGCCTTCTTGCCCTTCATAATAGCGTTGGCGTTCAGCACGTCAGCGTATAAGTAGGCGTATTGTGACCCCGTCTTCGGGTTGACTGTGCGTTGCCACCCGTAAACGAAATCGCGAGCCGTTACTTTGTCCCCATTACTCCAGTTGGACTTCCGTAGATTAAACGTGTAAGTCTTCCCGTCCTTGGACTTGGTGTAACTCTTAGCAACCCCAGGATGGGTACTACTGTTCTTACCGAACTTCAGCAGACCTTCACCTGTGTTGTTCAACGTCTCACCGGAAACAACATCGGTTGCCAGTGAATTATCCATCGTTGGTAAGGTAGAACTTTCCATCCAGGTCAAGGTTTGATCCTTAGCCTGCTTGCTACTGCTAGAAGAAGTGCCACACGCTGCTAATGAAACTGTTGCCAGCGCTGCCACCGCCCCTAATTTGACGATTGACTTTACCTTCATAAAATTCCGACCCCTCTAAATATGTAATGCTCACATTGCGGCGTTAGTTTCAGCACACATCCCCGATTGGAAAGCTACCGTGGCAACACATCCCTCACAGGAGGTCCGCTGACCCACAGCCAATCGAAATCAGCAATCGTGCCCAAAACTAGTAGCTCAAATCAAGCTTGCCTGTTGACTAAGCAACAGCAACCATTGTAGGTTAAAATTCAATGAGAATCAATACCATTTTTTAATTTTATGGTGATTTATTTATTTTTCAATGGACAATCCAGACATTGGAGACCATCGGGGAAGCCTATATCCACAGTTTTAGCCCGCCAAGTATGCCGTTAAATAGGCATTCAGCACAAGCTTATATTTGTTCACCCACACGCTGCTCTTCACTTTTAAAATGAGATATCACTAACAAAATAATTTTCATTTCGTCAATTTCGTTTCACCCTGCCTCCCAATCTCACCTGAATCATCTGTGAGGCCGGTCACGCCTTACTTACCTCGGCTAATCTTTATTCGCTTGTGAGCAAACATGTTATACTCAAGTCATAGACTTTAAAGGAGGGTGATCTTTTGGAAGAAACCCCACGTACACCCGTCATCACGATTGGTCTAAACGCTGGTCAATCCACGTTTAACTACTCTATGACGGAGCTTAGAAATTTGGTAGAAGCCAATAACATGACCGTGGCAGAAGAGATTCAACAATCTTTGACTAAGCCCAACCCCAGCACCTACTTTGGTACTGGAAAGGTTGAGGAGCTCGCCCAAATCGTGGCCGACGATGGTGTGGACATCATTATCGTGAACGATGAGCTGAGCCCTAGTCAGATTCGTAACCTGGAGAACGGGACGAAAGCCAGAATCATTGACCGGACCGGCCTGATTCTCGAGATCTTCGCCAACCGGGCACAATCTCGTGAAGCCAAGTTACAGGTTCAGCTGGCCATGTTGCAATACCAACTGCCTCGTCTGCACACCAGCGCCTCACAACGACTGGATCAACAGACTGGTAGCGGTGGTGGCGGTGGCTTCACCAACCGTGGTTCCGGTGAATCACAGACTGAAATGAGTCGCCGGACCATTCAACGTGCGATTAACCACGTGAACCACGAACTCAAAGAAATCACCCAGGCAGCAGCAACCCAACGGCAACAACGGGAACGCAACGAATTACCTTCCGTCGCTCTGGTAGGGTATACCAATGCTGGGAAATCAACGTTAATGAACGCCCTCGTCCGTGAATTTGGGAAGAATGACGACAAACAGGTCTTCGTGAAGGATATGCTGTTCGCCACGCTGGATACCAGCGTCCGGCAGTTGGTCTTCCCCGACCAAAAGAAGTTATTGTTGAGTGATACGGTTGGATTCGTGAGTCAGTTGCCAACCCAACTGGTCAAGGCCTTCCGTTCCACGTTGGCCGAAGCAGCAAGCGCAGACTTGCTGGTTCAGGTCGTAGACTATGCTGACCCGAACCGTGAAGCCATGATGGCCACCACGGAGAAGACGCTGGAAGAGATCGGCGTGACCGACGTGCCAATGATCACGGTCTTCAACAAGGCCGACCTGACAGAAGCTAGCTATCCTAGCCGCGTCGGCGACCAACTGATTCTATCGGCCAAGGATCCCGATTCCGTTGCCATGCTAGTCAAGGCAATGAAGGAAAAGGTCTTCCACAACTACGTCACCGCCAACTTCCTGGTGCCTTTCTCAGACGGCGAAATCGTCTCGTACTTAAATGAGAACGCCCACGTTCTGGATACCAGCTACGAGGCTGAAGGCACGGCCTTGAAGGTTGAGCTGCAACAGGCTGACTTCGACCGCTTCAAGAAATTCGTGGTTACTGAATAAGTCAAAAAAGATCATCCCCACACCAGTTGAGGATGATCTTTATTTGGTTACTGGTCGTTGTCACGCCTCCGGGTTGGTGAAAATGGACCGTGACACTGAGAGCACACCAATTCTCTAAGCGGTCTACCCGCCGCCAAGAGAATTCCCACAGCTGGCCCCATTTTCACCACCCCTGTGGCATACACAGTAGTAACCAGGACCGACCAACCTACCACGCCAAATAGCCATCAATGCATTCAAAATGAATGCATTGATGGCTATTTTCAATTTACTGACTGAAGGTTGAAATTCCAAGTACACCTAGAATGGCCCAGCTAACAGAGCTTTAATCCACAAAATTAGTTGGTCACTGTCTACGTAAGCGTGAGTGAGCCTAAATTTGGTGAACGGTAAGCCGGCTGGTTTAGACGACGCTACCGTCACAGCCCAACCATAATTTTTGTTAGAGCTGTTACGTAAAGCCGGGGGCAGCCAGGGATGTAGCCGGCCGTGACGATGGTGTTAGCCCGGGTGCTAGGTTCTCCCCGGGGTTACAGCACGGGACGAGCTTTAGGCCGCACCCGAACCTGGTGTGGCCTAAAGTCGAGGTGAAAGACCGCTTCACAGGCTTTCACCGGTCCCCACAGCAGGCGGAATCCCTGGCTGCCGCAGGCGACACACTGACACAACCAACGCCCTAACACAACTTAAGCTTGGCGCTTTTCCAAGTAGCGTGATAGGAGCGATAGCAGATAGCAAACGACGAAGTACATCAGCGCAATCGCGACGAACATTGGAATAATGTAGTTGGTGTTTTGCCCATAAATAATCTGTGACCGGAATAACATTTCTGGCAACAGAATAATCGTCGCCAAAGATGTATCCTTGACCAGCGAGATGAACTGACTCACGATCGCTGGAATCATCTTGACTAAGGCTTGTGGCAATACGATGTGCCATAGCCCTTGCCAGTAACTCAGCCCGTTAGCCCGGGCCCCTTCCATCTGGCCGGAGTCGACCGCTTGAATCCCAGAACGCACAATTTCAGCGAGCATCGTGGATTCGAAGATGGTCATGGCTAGGATCGCCGCCGGAATAATTTCCGGTTTGACCCCCAGGTTGGGTAAGCCAAAGTAAGTAAAGAACAGAATCAACAGCAACGGCAGATTCCGAATGACATCGATAATGAAACCGACGACTGCCGATAAATATTTAATCTTCACGTAGCGAATCACACCGAGAACCGACCCAATAATAAAACTGCCGATAATTGAAATGACGGAAACCAGAATCGTAATCCATAAGCCCCCGAGCAGGTAGCGTAGGTTGTCGGGAGAATAGGCATCAATAAAATTTTGCAGCATAATGATTCTCCTCCCCTTAAGCTAACCGCTTTTCCAAGTAGCGCATGTAGTAACTGATTGGCATCGTAATAATCAAGTAGAGGACCCCAACGGCAGAGTATGCCGCCATGGTTTCCAGTGAGCTTGAGGCGATGACGTTTCCTTGATACATCAGATCAAACCCACCGACAAAGGCTAACGTTGAGGAGTTCTTGACCAAATTCACGAATTGATTGCCCAGTGGTGGAATGACGTACCGAAAGGCTTGGGGTAACACCACGTAACGCATGGCTTGCCAGTACGAAAACCCGTTCGACCGTGACCCTTCCATTTGGCCGGGATCAACGGATTGAATCCCTGCACGGACCGTTTCGGCAATAAAGGAAGACGTATATAGCGTCAGCCCAATCGTCCCGGCAGTAAATCCATTCATCTTGACCACGTACAGCGGGAAGACGACATAGAAAAACATCGTGATTACCAGCAGTGGAATATTCCGGAAAAGTTCAATGTATGCCCGCGCAATTCGCCGGCCAGTCTTGTTCGGTGATTCTTCCAGTAAGGCGAAGAACGTCCCAATGATCAGACTAAAAACCAATGCGATGAAGCTACACAACAACGTTTGGCCAAGGCCATAGAGGAGTGTGCCTCCGTATGCTTGAAAGATATGAATCATTCTTTAGCCGCCTCCTTGTAGTCAAAGCCCTTCACGTTGTGGAACCACTTGTGAAGAATCTTGTCGTATTCACCATTCTTCCGCAGTGTGGTCAACGCCTGGTTCACGGAAGTCTTAAACTGTGCCTGGTTCTTGTCAATTGCGATGCCGTAAGGTTCGGAGACAAACGTGCCCCCCGTAACCTCGTAGCCAGGGTTCTGAACGGACATCCCATAAAGAATCCCGTTATCGGTCGTCAACGCTTGACCTTGACCAGATTTCAAAGCAGTCATCGCTTGCGCGTAGTCGGTCAGTTGAAGCACCTTAGCATCGGGAGCAACCTTCGCCACATTCTGCACGGAGTCCGACCCAACTACCCCTAAGACGGTCCCCTTCTGCTTGTTCAAGTCCTTCACATTCTTGATGCTACTGCCCTTCTTAACCAGCAGTGATTGCCCGGCAAAGAAATACGTGTTCGAGAAATCAACTTGCTTCCGCCGTTCTGGCGTGTTAGTCATCGTGGCAATGATGGCATCGATGTTCCCGTTTTTCAGCATCGGCATCCGTGTCGAACTCGTCACTTGAATGAACTTGGCTTTGGCATCCTTGCCAAGCATCTGCTTAGTCAGTGCTGTGGCAAGATCCACTTCAAAACCTTTAATCTTATTGTCCTTGGTATCGAGCAATCCAAAGAGCCGGGTGTCGGCTTTGACACCCCAAGTAATCGTCTTGTTCTGGCGGTCCGTCTGCAACACATTACGTTGCGACAGTGGCTTATGACCACAGGCACTGACGACCACCGTCAGGGTTACCAGGGTCAGAACTAAGCCGAGGATTCGAATAAACTTTTTCATATGTCGTGTTCCTTCCCCGTTTTAGTGTGTAATAATCTTGCTTAAGAATTGACGTGCGCGTTCGTTGGTTGGTTGCCCATCGAAGAAGGTTTCCTTGGAGTCATCTTCCAGGATTCGGCCATCAGCCATAAAGATTACCCGGTTAGCCACTTCACGTGCGAAGCCCATTTCGTGGGTAACCACGAGCGTCGTCATACTAGAATCCCGAGCAATGGTCTTCATAACGTTCAACACATCGTCGATCATTTCGGGGTCCAAAGCACTGGTAGGTTCATCAAATAACAGACACTTAGGCTTCATTGCCAGTGATCGGGCGATTGCGATTCGTTGTTGCTGCCCCCCAGATAATTGGGATGGCATCTTTGGTGCTTGATCAGCCAGTCCAACTCGGTCGAGCATTTCCATGGCGATCTTCTTGTTTTCGTTTTCCTCACGATGCAGCACGATGCGTGGCGCTAACATGATATTTTCTAGAATTGTTTTGTTGGCGTATAAATTAAAATGTTGGAACACCATCCCCACGTTCTTGCGGATCCGGTTCATATCGGTCTTGGGGTTGGCGAGGTCCTGACCGTTTACGATCAGTTGCCCATGGCGAATCGATTCCAGACCATTGATTGTCCGAATCAACGTCGACTTCCCAGACCCAGATGGGCCGATCAACACGACCGTTTCACCGTCCTCAATCGTCAGATTAATGTTATGCAGTGCGTGAAAGCTACCGTAGTATTTTTCAACGTTGTGAAATTCAATCATTGACATAAGTCTTTCCCTCCACTAACTAAAGTATTTGCCCGTAGGCGACTCCCACTCCTGAATTTTTATTCCGGTTTTTTTGAGTCTAGGTTAAAGTTTAAACCAAAAAAATAACCCGGTCAAAATAAACACATCATATGTAACGACCCCCAGTGATGGTTCAAGTACAAAAACGTTAGACACACCACGGGTTAAGGCTCTATGATATTCGTGAAAAATTTTTTCTATAAGTTGGCATCGTGATGTCAGAAAACGTAACATTTAAGTCATCAAAACCCGAACTATTTAAATGATTTCAGGCGATTTCCTTTTCAGATTCGGCCCTCACATGAGCTGCTGACCTGCTCCAAGTGTTTAGCACCGTTACCAGCCACATTCTTTTGTTGCAAAAGTTGCCTATCCACTTCAACTAACTTGTTGCAGACTGACGTCACAATGTCAGGCCTCGCGCTGGCATCTCAGCAAGGTTTTACCGTTGGCGAATTATTTATCTTCTTACACCCTGCACAAAAAACGAGCCTGAGAGAAAATCCCAGGCTCGCTTATATCTTCAAATCTATATTGCGGCAACGTACCAGTTGTCGTTGTGGCTCATTAATGATGGTAACGCGAGGTCCGAGTCATGGGTTCCGACTCGGTCTCCGTCTGTGGGGCATCGTTGTCGTAACGAGCCCGCCGTGATGTTGCCGTGGATTCGCGGGTCATTCGGTCCGTACTCGTTGCCGTTGACGCGGTGTCGCCCTGATGCTTGTATGCCAGTTGAACAGCGACTTGAAAGTCGTTCGCTTGTTCGATCACCGACGTTCGGCCAAGGACCTTGAAGGGTCCCCCGACCAACGTGGCGTTGGCTAAATAAAGTTCGATCTGATCACGAACGTCTGCGACATTTTGCAAACCAACGGTGCTAACCACACCGACCCGCTGTTTTTCAGCTTGGTTAATGCCAGCGTAAACGGCTAACTGATTGTTTTCCGTTTGCATCTCGAAGTAAGGAATCAAGGCACCAGGACCCGAAGCGTAAACGGGCTTTCCCGTCTGTCGCGTCTGTTCCGTAATTTCACGGTCGCCCAAGCCCGAGTAGTCCATCTGCAACAACTGGTTCTGTTGCAGGCGGCCCGCCAAGTTTTGAATATTGGCCTGTTCGCTCGGTGTCGAGGTTAATTTCCCAGGTAATATTTTCTTCTCATCGAAGTAACCGTTAGCTGGAATGTTCCGCCCGCCCATCGTCCGTCGGGGCTTCTCCTCTTCGGCTTCCTTGGGCTTCATGTGCAACATCTTTTCAATCTTTGGTGAAATATCGAACGGCGCCTTCTTCTTGGTGAAGAAGTACACTGTGTTGAGGTAGACAAAGTACAGCAGCACCAAGGCAATCAACAGAATTAACAGGCCCCAGAATGGGTGTCCGTTTTGAAGATAACGCACGGCGATATAAAACAAGTAGATATCCCCTAGTGCGCCTAAAACGACGTAGATCCGGTTCTTAATCTTAACACTCACATTGATGTAGCCCAGGTAATGGTTGACCATATCAAGAAAACTAAGCATTGTCGGTCCCCCTTTCTTCGTTATTGACCCGTATCGTTGGTGTCATTCGTATTGTTGTAAGTTGTGGCGTGACTATACGTGCTTGACCCAGTATCGCCCGTGGTGTCATTGCTAGTCGTGTCGTTACTGGTTGTATTATTATCGGTTGTGGCCGAGCTTGTCGTACTGGATGACGTCTTCTTGGAAGTCGTCCCGGTACTCCCGGTCGTTCCAGTAGTTGTCGCACTGCTGGTATTGGCTTCGGACGTAGAATTTGCCGAAGAGCTTGCCGTATCCGTTGAGGAGGAACTGCTACTACTGCTGTCCTTGCTAGATGAATCGCTACTGCTCTTCTTGGAAGAATCTGAATTCTTCTTACTGTCGTCACTAGCCTTCTTCTTAGAATCGTTCGACTGGTTGACGACGAGTGATGAACTCGTCGACGTCCGTGAAGCCCCTTCATTGGTCTTCGTCACGGAATTGGTGACCACGTTGGTAGCGCCGAGCGCGAGTGCCATTGAAACGATGGCAAACGGCGTGATAAAGGGTGGTGTCCGGTACGCCATGCTACATTCCTCCTTCTGATTTAACTCAATGGTTCTTATTATCCCACGTTAAGTTCAAAAATTTCTCAAATTTCTTTTAATTTTTCCTAAGGTTTTAAACGGTGTTTACTTTCGCCTGCGGCTGCCAGTGATCCCCACAGCAGGCGAAAACGCTGACTGACACAAGCGATAACTTTTAACCGTTAGTTGTTGACCAACGTCTTCTTGGGTGCCGCAACAACACCGGCTGCCTTGCACTCCGAACAGATACCGTAGAGTTCAAAGCTGTGGCCCATGATGTCGTAGCCCGGCAGTTGATCCGTGAAAAAGTCCATCGGGCACATCTGTAGCTCGGTGACCTTCCCACAATTCTGACAGATGAAGTGATGATGGTGTTGATGGTGGAAGTCACACTGATACTTCACCCGCGTACGTTCCTGTTCCGTGTTCTGTTCAACGATCCCGACCTCTTCGAATTCTTTCAGATTCCGGTATACCGTGTTGTGACTCATCCCAGGAAATTCAGTCCGCATGTAAGCGTCAACCGTCACCACATCCGTATAATGACCTTGATTAGTCAACAGGAATTCCAATAATGCGTGACGCTGCTTGGTTAACTTGAACTTGTTCTTTCTTAAAATCGCCACAGCGGCGTTCAACGTATCTGCCATGATGGGCGGCCTCCTCTTAAAAATTTAGTCCGAATTCCTAGTAAGTTTCGCACATTTTCAAACGAAACTCAACCAAGACGCAGCTTATTCTGCCTGTAAGCGTTTCATCAGCTCATCCAACTTGATCTGAGTTTGTTGCCAGTTATCATTATTCAGCTGAACGGCCTTACCCTGGAGCGCTAACGGCATGGTCAAATCACGCCGATACTCAGGACTCGCGAACCGTTGCTTGAGCATGGTTCGATCGTCGCCACGCTGGGTCACCCGCGTGAGTAACTCGTCCGGTTGACTGACCGTTAGAAAAATCACGACGGCCTCGTCCCCCAGTTCCTGCGCGTAGGTAATGGCCCCCTTGCTGTCCAAAACGATGGCGACAAAAGGTGCCCGTTCAAAACCGGCCGCCAAACCTTCACGTGATGAGCCGTAATGGTACCCGGCATAGAAGACAGACTCCAGATAATGATTCTTCGGGAAGCTCTCATCAGTCTCAAAATAATAATCGCGACCATTTACCTCTCCCTGACGCGGTGGTCGGGTCGTGTGGGTAATCACCTTGGTCACGGGATACTCATCGACCAGATAATCCTGAACAGTGGTCTTGCCGGTTCCGGTTGCCCCGGTGATGACCAATACTTTATTTGACATGCCGATCCCCCGTTAAGAAGGTGTTGGCCTGCGTCATTAAGTCCTGCAGATTCGGGTAGCTCAGGCGTTCGTGAGCCGTCTCAAAATCAAACCAGCCAAATTCACTAATCTCTTCAACTTGCCGGTGAATCGTGACGTCGGCTGGTACCTGCGAGGTGTAAAGAACCACGTGTTTGTGGTGTCCGTTCTTCATATCGTAATCCAGATCGGCGTGGAACGTGGGGTCAACCGTCACGTTCAGGCTCGTTTCCTCGCGAATCTCACGAACGGCCGTTTCAATATCGGTCTCGTTACCTTCCACGTGACCCTTGGGGAATCCCCAGAAGTTGCTGGTGGCACTCTTTAATAATAAGTATTGTGGCTGGTCGTTGACGAGACGATAAACGACGGCGCCACTTGCATTTTCGGTAATCATGATGAAATTGCCTCCTCTTTCACTTCTTCACAACCATTTGGTAGCTGGTTAGACACCTGTTCGCCTTACCGGGTGGGCAAAATGGACTGGGTCGCGGTGGGCGGACGCCTGGAGCCATAAAGCGGTCTCCAAGCTTGCCTTGAACCTCTGAAAACCGAGTTTCAAGGACACCAATTCTCTAAGCGGCAAGCCGCCAAGAGAATTCCCACGGCTGAGTCCATTTTGCCCACCCTCACGGCTGACACGGTGCTAACCCACCCACACATCTGCCGCCCACTTTTAATCACCAATAGTCAGTCAGGTGATGCAACGACACGGTGTTTTTCAACTATGATACTAACTCATGTTGACTTGACGGCTGAACCTCTAACTAACAGCGCAGTCATTCTTCACGTAGATAAATGAAAGTTAACCATACCACGAACTGCTTTTGATTTGGGGATTTTGTCAGAAAAAAGGCCATTAATATTCTGTCTGGCTCGTTGCGCCTGATTACTGACTGCTTCTACCGCTAGATTCCGATGAGTTTATGCGCGCCTATCCGACCAAAACAGCATAACCACGGTCTTTCAGCCGGTTATTTTGCTCTTAACCAGTCTCCCTAATCGCTAGGCCGCACCAAATTTACTGTGACCATATCTGTTCTATTTTATATCGAAAACCGAAGTTGTGGGGATTTTTTAATCGGGTTTTGACAAAACTCTTGCTAACTCTCATTGACTTTTAATTTAAGTCTAGGGTACACTATCCGAGATATCATCATTATTAAGGAGGCTTTTTATGGGTATTTCGCGAATCTTTCGCCGCGAACGCTTAGATAATTACTTAAAAAGTGACCAGCACTTTGCCAAAACTATGTCGGCAAAAGATCTGATGTCACTGGGCATCGGTGCCGTCATTGGGACTGGGATCTTCATTCTCCCCGGAACCATCGCCGCACAGTACAGTGGGCCCGGCATCGTTTTATCCTTCCTGTTAGCGGCCATTGTCTGTTCGACAGCGGCCATGTGTTACGCCGAATTTGCTTCCGTTTTGCCAGTCGCCGGGTCCGCCTATTCTTACGGTAACCTGGTGTTTGGCGAAATCATCGGCTGGGTTCTCGGATGGGCCTTGATCTTGGAATATGTCTTGGCGGTCGCCGCTGTGGCTAATTCCTTTGGGGCTTATTTTAACGCGTTTCTGGCCGGTTTCCACCTGTCCCTCCCCACGGCCGTCACGGGGCCCTACGATCCCGCACACGGCACGTACGGGAACGTCGTGGCTATCCTCGTCGTCCTGCTGATCAGTTGGTTACTCAACCGGGGCATGCGCGAGTCGATGCGGATCAATAACGCCATCGTCATCGTCAAAATTGCCATCATTATTTTATTCGTCCTGGTGGGGATGTTTTACATAAAGCCAGCCAACTGGCACCCCTTCGCACCGTTCGGAAGTAAAGGGATTCTGCGGGGCGCCTCAACCGTCTTCTTCGCCTATCTAGGTTTCGATGTGGTTTCCGCGTCGGCCGCCGAGGTGAAGAATCCCAAAAAGAACATGCCAATTGGGATTATTGGGACATTGATCGTTGCCTCAGTTCTCTACATGCTGGTCGCAGTTGTCCTGACTGGGATGGTTCACTACACCAAGCTCAACGTCGCCGATCCCGTAGCCTTCGCGTTGACGCTGGTCCATCAGAACTGGACGTCTGGAATCATCTCGCTGGGAGCCCTAGCTGGGATGTTTACCATGATGGTCACCATGATCTACAGTTCCTCACGGCTGATCTACTCGATTGGTCGAGATGGCTTGTTACCCAAGTTTCTCGGAAAGATCGACGAATCCAGCGGGACGCCTAAGAACAGTCTGGCCGTTATCACCGTGGTCATTGCTTTACTAGGCGGCTTCGTTCCTTTGGCTCAGCTGACCAACCTGGTTAACATTGGAACGTTGGTGGCCTTTCTCTTCGTTTCCTTTGGGATTATCCGCCTGCGACACATCAAGGAACTCCCAGAAAATTCTGGCTTCAAGGTGCCTTGGTATCCCGTATTGCCGATTGTCTCCGGTCTGTTGTGCTTTGGGATGATGCTCCAACTGCCGGCTGAGACTTGGATTGCCTCGTCGATCTGGTTTGCACTGGGGCTGGTGATCTACTTCACCTACGGCCTCCGGCACAGCCGTCTCAACGACGAAATGCCAAAATAACTCGGTGGTTTCAGTCGCCTTACCGGACAGTATAAATCGGCCGGGACGCGGTGGGCGGACGCCCGGAGCCACAGAACGGTCTCCAGACTTGACTTTGAACCTCTGAAAACCGAGTTTCACCAGCACCAATTCTCTAAGCGGTAAACCGCTAAGTGAATTCCCACGGCTGAGCCGATTTACACAGTCCTCACGGCTTACACTGGTTCTTTTGGCACTTCGGCGTTCACCAGCTGTTTGTACCTTTTGTCTTTTATATTTTATTATTTTACTTCTACATTTTTAAAACGATGTTTAGTTGACTTTTTTGCCTACCGAACAAAGTCGTCGCTTGCCAATTTGTAATCCGATTATTTTGACTCTAAGGTTACGTTTACGAAGAAAAGTTAGCTTTGCAGAAAGCAATAATTTCAGTACGTCACTTAAACGAGCTAATACCATGACCCTTTAATTTATTCAGGAAGGTGATTAATTTGCGTAATCAACAATTTGCTATTCGTCCCACGCAGCCGGCTGATGCCCTGCGCGAGCTGGAACAGATTCACTTTTTAACTGCTACTAACCAACAATTGACTAGCCCCAGTGCCTTACTGCGGGACTTCTACGATAAGAGCTGGCCGGAATACACCACGGCTAACGTGGTCGACCAACAGCTTAGTAATTTAATGGCAACATCAGACGCTGATGGACTGGCCTTCTTGACCCAACATGACACCGTCTCAGTTACGGGCTTTTACAACCTGGCCTTGCAACGCCTCGGCTTCACGCCCGACCTCGACTTTCAGCTCGCCGATCCCCTGGCCGCAATGGTTAAGATTCAACTGCCAATTGCCGACCACGCCGGTGATGACTTTACACTCGCCGAACTCAAACAAGCTTGGTACATCCTGCTTACGACGCACACCAAGACTGGCCAGACCTTTCTCGACCACTTGACGACCCACGGCTACTTTGCGCCCTTCGTCCATGACGCCAGCGTTGAAAAGCCATTGCTCTTTAACGGCAAGACCCAGGCCGTCTTCGACACGACCCACCTCATTCGCGAAGTGGTCTACGTTGAAAGTCCGCAAGATACCGACCACGACGGTCACCGTGACCTACTCAAAGCCGAGGTTATTCGGCCAGCCGAAACGGAAAACGGTCTGAAGGTTCCGGTTCTCTACACCGCAAGTCCCTATAATCAAGGAACGAACGACGAAGCCGGCGACCAAATGATGCATAACGTCAATGTTCCTCTGGAGCCTAAACAGCCCAACGACCTGACGTTAGCTGATGTCACCGCACAACCTGACACCACGCCACTCCCCGATCCACGGCCCGTGACGACCACCACCAAGACGGCCGAAGAAACCTTTGCGCGCGAACAATCTTACACGCTGAACGACTACTTTCTCGCTCGTGGCTTCGCGGTCGTTTACGCTGCCGGTATTGGGACGTTGGATTCTGATGGTGTCCGCACCACTGGTGACCCTGAGGAAACAACCTCGACCATTGCCATCATCGAATGGTTGGCGGGCAACCGCACCGCTTTCACCAGTCGTGCCGCTACCCAAGCCATCCCCGCCTGGTGGAGCAATCACGCCGTCGCTATGACCGGCCGTTCTTACCTGGGAACGCTGGCCACGGCGGCCGCAACCACTGGTGTTGAAGGCCTCAAGACGGTCATTTCTGAAGCCGCCATTTCCAACTGGTACGATTACTACCGTGACGGCGGACTGGTCATTGCCCCCGGCGGCTTCCCTGGTGAGGACACCGACGTCCTGGCTGAAGAGACTTTCAGTCGCCAACTCAAGGCCGGTGATTACCACCGAATTCAGGCCAAGTGGCAAGCCGACCTTGCCGCCATCACTCACGGTCAGGACCGCAAGACAGGGGATTACAGTACCTTCTGGGACGCCCGCAACTACCTGAAAAATGCCAAGAATATCAAGGCTGACCTTCTATTAGTCCACGGATTAAACGACTGGAACGTCAAGCCACGAAACGTCAACAATCTTTGGAACGCCGTCCGCGACCTGCCCGTGACCAAGAAGCTGATTCTCCACCAAGGCCAACACATCTACATCAACGCTTTCCGGTCTATCGACTACACGGACATCGTCAATCTCTGGTTGACCCACGAACTACTAGGCGTCGATAACCAAGCGGAAACGCTGTTGCCAAACGTGATTATCCAAGACAACGTCAAGCCAGAGACCTGGCACGCTACCGACGATTGGGATGCCCCAAGTAATCCGACGCGCACTTTCAACCTCCAACACGATGAGCTGGTCGACCAATCCACGCACGAACCGATGGAATTTGCCACCAGCTTTAACGACCAACTGCCGGTCGCCCAATATCAGAACTACATCAAAGACATTGACGCTTGGCAAACGGCCCTCCTCGGCGACAAGCATAACGACATGTTTGGTCACCGTTTGATCTTCAAGTCTGCCGTTTTAAAGGACGACTTGGTCTTAGATGGTAAGCCAATCGTGAAACTACAAGTCGCCGTCAACCAACCCGTTGGGATGCTGAGCTTCCAGATCGTGGATTATGGGGATGCCAAGCGCCTCGGCGTGAGTCCAACGCCACTACGGGTCAGCCTTGATGAAGGTTACCATTGGCGTGAAGATAGCCTGCGTGAATTCCAGACGACCAAGTCGACGCCGTGGAAGATGATTACCAAGGGCCACCGCAACCTGCAGAACCGAACCAACGCCTACCACGTGGACGCGTTAAAACCGAACCAGTTCTACGATTTATCCGTGACCTTACAGCCAACCCACTACCGGTTGCTGGCGGGCCACCAACTGGGCCTGGTCGTCTACGCGACAGACTTTGGTATGACGGTTCGTGGGAATCAGGATCTACAGTATTCCATCCAGCTCGGCGCATCCGCCTTAACCCTCCCCTTCGTTGAGAAGTAAGCCTTGCGCTTGAATCCGCCTTACCACCTATGATGGCGAGACGGTTGTGCTGTATACTGCTAGCCACCTAAATGATAACTTGCTACAAACTCTTTGAAAATTAACCGTGACTTCACCACTTGGCCTCTATGACAAATCAATGATCTTTGGTTTCGGATTTACAGGTACAGTGATAAAATATTAATTAACCTATCTGTTTGGTGCTGGTCAGACCCTGACTAGCTAACCACAACTAGTGGCAGTCTACGCGTAATTGGTCGCAGGCACTGTTAGCATGCAAGATCAGCACGACGGATAACTCATTAGAAACGGGGGAATTACTCATGAAACAAGGCACGACGATCATTACCTTAGACAACGGCTACCACCTCTGGACCAACACTCAAGGGACTGGTGACATTCACCTGCTCGCCCTTCATGGTGGCCCTGGTGGTAACCACGAATACTGGGAAGATACTGCTAAACAACTCGCCGCACAGGGCCTGAACGTTCAGGTTCACATGTACGATCAACTTGGTTCTTGGTACTCCGACCAACCCGACTATAGCGACCCCGAGACGGCTAAGAAGTATCTGACCTATGATTACTTCCTGGATGAAGTCGAAGAAGTTCGCCAAAAATTAGGCATCGATAAATTTTATTTGATTGGCCAATCATGGGGTGGCGCCTTAGTTCAAATGTACGCTGCTAAATATGGTCAGCACTTAAAGGGTGCCATCATTTCCTCCATGGTTGATAACATCGACGAATACGTTGAAAGTATCAATCACATCCGGGAAACCGTCTTGTCTGCCGACCAAGTTGCCTACATGAAGCAGGTCGAAGCCGATGGTAACTACGACGATCCTCAGTACCAGAGTTACGTGGACATCTTGAATGACGGCTACGTGGACCGTAAGAAGCCCGCTGCTATCTCCCACTTAATCAGCACGATGGCTACCGATGTTTACGGTGCCTTCCAAGGTGACAACGAATTCGTCATCAAAGGCAAGCTGAAGGAATGGAACTTCCGTGACCATTTGAAGGAAATCAAGGTACCAACCCTGTTGACTTTCGGTGAACACGAAACGATGCCAATTGCCACCGGTAAGAAGATGGCTGAACTCATCCCCCACTCTCGCTTCGTCACGACGCCTGAGGGTGGTCATCACCACATGATCGATAATGCACCGGTCTACTACGACCACTTGGCCACGTTTATCCGCGATGTGGAATCTGACAATTTTAATGCTTAATCTCAATATTTAGTTTCTAAATTGAAACGTTCTGAAATCTCCTTGATTAGGAAATTTCAGAACGTTTTTTCTGAGCACTTATAGCTGTGATAAAGTCATGACTTGTAAGATTGCCAACGTACCAATCAAGCAGTACTGCCACTTAAGAACGATTCTGCCATAACACTTTAGCACGAATTACACAAAGTACATCATAGTTCCTTCAATTTGAAAAAGTAATACACACAAAATCGAATAGGCATTCTTTCCAATTACTTGTCTTTTCCAAAGAGTTACAAATACTAACAACTGGGTTATAGCTATGGCCAGCGCTGCCCCCACTTTAGACGAAGAAAAGAAGAGATTCAAAAAAACTAATGCTCTGAAGTGAACCATTAAAGTTGGACACAGAATTTACGCTGCTTGCTGGATGGCGAGTTCCCGGTATTTTTCCGGGGACTTGCCATCCAGTTTTGTTTTGATTCGACGTTTGTTGTAGAAGTTAATCCAGTCAGTCATGGCTTGAATCAATTCTTCCTTATTCTCAAAATGTTCATCCATGACTTCGACCTTCATGATGTGGAAGAATGATTCAACTGCCGCATTGTCTAGACAAGTTGCTTTGCGTGACATGCTTTGAAAGACGCGATGTTCTTTGAGTGTTTCTCGCCAGAACTTGTGTTGGTACTGGAATCCCTGATCCGTGTGGACTGTTGTTCGATAACCTAACTTTGGCAGTCCTTCCAAGGCTTCTCTAAGCGGTTTTAAGGCGAATTCTACTGTCGGATGGTCACTGACGTTGAACGCTAATACTTCGCCTGAGAAGAGGTCAATGACTGGTTCTAAATAGACACGTTCACTTTGACTCATGCCACCGTATCGAAATTCACTGACATCCGTGACGAGTTTTTGATAAGGTCGGTCC